>JAATGX010000071.1 GCA_015688915.1 Desulfuromonadales bacterium | reverse complement strand
TACGCCATCTGCATCGACCGTTCCGGCTACTGTCCCTCCCACAACAAACGCTACACCCAGGCCCTGACCGGCGACATCAAGAAGGACAAGGACGGCAACCGCACCAAGCGGATATTCAACGACCGTACCGGCATCCGCGGCGCCACCAACGAGGAGCCGTTTCTGCTGCAAACCTATATGCGCGACACCGGCGAGGTCATGAACGACATGTCCACCCCGATCATCATTGACGGCAAGCACTGGGGCGGGATCCGCATCGGATATATGAGCGAGGACTAGGACCCGGCCATCCAATCGTTTCGTGCCGCTTCCCGGCCTGCCGCACAGGGAAAATGACACCTGTTTGTATCAAAAGTACTTGACAGCCATGGCACACTTACCTAGAATTAATTCTTCCATGGGCCTATAGCTCAGTTGGCTAGAGCCACCGGCTCATAACCGGTTGGTCCCAGGTTCGAGTCCTGGTGGGCCCACCAATCCACAACCAAGGAAGATACAGCCGGATGCCGGCAATATTACGATTGGGGCGACCCTACATACCAATAACCCGAGAGTGCACACCGACAGGTTGCACTCTTTTTGTTTGTACCGGATGAAAATCGCAAAACTGTCGGACATACTTGGAATCATTAATAAAATAGCTCCACCTGGCCTCGCGGAATCGTGGGACAACTCCGGACTGCAACTGGGCGACCCGACCGCCGCCGTATCCCGCATCATGGTTGCCCTGGATGCAACCCCCGCTGTTGTGGAAAGCGCCCTGGCCTCCTCCTGCCACTTGCTCGTCACCCACCATCCCCTGATCTTCAAGCCGCAGAAATCCATCTCCACCGCCACGCCCCAGGGGAGGTTGATCCATGCTGCCATTAAGGGGGGGCTGGCGATCATCAGCATTCACACCAGCTATGATATCGCCAGCGGCGGGTTGAACGATCTGCTGGCCAGGCGGCTGGGGGTGGGCGGGTGTGTGCCGCTCCGTCCCTCGCCGTCCCCGGAACTGGTCAAATTGGTGGCGTTTGTGCCGAAAGAGCATCTGGAGCGGGTGCGCACGGCCCTGTTTCCCCATGCCGAGAACCTGGGCGCCTACCGCGACTGCTCCTTTGCCGCAACCGGCGAAGGAACCTTCACCCCGCTCGATGACGCTACGCCGTTCATTGGCACCGTCGGCTCGCTGGAGCGGGTCCCGGAGCGCCGCCTGGAACTGCTGGTCTGCCGTTCCGGCCTGGGGCGGGCCGTCAAGGCGCTTGTGGCGGCCCATCCCTACGAGGAACCGGCTTTCGACGTCTATCCGCTGCTGAATGAAGGGGAAAAACTGGGGTTGGGCAGGGTTGGCAGGCTTGAGCGCCCCGTGTCGCTCGCGGATTTTGCCGCCCGGGTGGGAGAGCGGTTGCCGGCCCCGGGGTTGCGTTATGTCGGCGACCCCGCCGCCATGGTCGAAAAGGTCGCCCTGTGCAGCGGCAGCGGTGCGTCCCTGTTGCGGGATGCGGTCCGGTCCGGGGCCGATTGCCTGCTGACGGGCGACGTGAAATACCACGATGCCCGCGACGCGGAAGATCTGGGCATTGCCCTGATCGATGCCGGCCACTTTTCCAGCGAACATATCATGGTGGCCGATGTCGGCGAGCGGCTGCAATCGATGCTCACGGAGAGCGGTTATCCCGACTGCGAGGTGCTGCCCTGCCGCGTGGAGTACGACCCGTTCAGATATTGTCAGGCACAATAAACTACATACTACCATCACATCATCGGTACCGGGAGGAAGCAGATTTGAAAAAGAGACTTGAGATGTTGGAGCAGTTGCAGGAGATCGACCTTCGTATCGATTCACTGAAGAATGGCCAGAACAGCCTGCATGGCGAGGTGAACGGGATTGAGCAGGGACTGGATGCCGCCCGCGAGGAACTGGCCGGGCTGGAGACGCGTATCGCCCAGTTGGAGCAGGAAAAAGCGGAACGGGAGGGGCTGCTCGCCACCGAGCAGGAGAACATCCACCGCTCCGAATCGCACATGAAGGAGATCAAGACCAACAAGGAGTTCCAGGCCATCGGGCGTGAAATTACCGCGGCCCGCAAGCAGACGACCGAGTTGGAAGAGCAGATCCTGCGGACGATTGGGCAGATCGAGGAACTGAAGGGCGAGAGTGCCGCAAAATCTGCCAGCCTGGCTGAGCTGGAAGAGAACACGGCCCAGCGGCGTCAGGAAAAGCTGGTCGAGATTGCCGCCACCCAGAAGGATATCGACACCGATCTGGCCAAGCGCGAAGAAATCACCAAAGAACTGCCCGCCAGCCTGCTCAAACGCTATAACAGCCTGCGTGGCCAGCGGCGCGGCCAGGCGGTCGCCGTCGCCCGGGACGGCTACTGCCTGGGGTGCAACATGAATCTCCCGCCGCAACTCTACAACAGCCTTTTCCGTGGCGACGAGATGATCAGTTGCCCCCATTGTCAGCGGGTGCTGATTCTGAAGCAGCAGCCCGCAGCTTAGTAGGTTAGCCCTTTTTACAAAGGGGATTTCAAGGTTTGGTTGAAGTAGTCCAGATGGCCGCGCTTCCTTCGGGAATCGAGGAAAGTCCGGGCTCCACAGGGCATGATGCTGGATAACATCCAGCGGGGGCGACCCCAGGGACAGTGCCACAGAGAGAAGTCCGCCTGCCAGGCGCAGGTAAGGGTGAAAGGGTGAGGTAAGAGCTCACCGGGTCCGTCGGTGACGGCGGATGCCAGGTAAACCCCATCAGGAGCAAGACCTAATAGGGAGGCGTCAAGGGTGGCCCGCCCGTGCCTCCGGGTTGGTCGCTTGAGGCTGTCGGTAACGGCAGACCCAGATGAATGGCCATCGCCCGGGACGGGGTAACCCGTCCCGGGAACAGAACCCGGCTTACGGACTGCTTCAGCCAATTTTTTAGTGGGATCACGTGGACGACCAGCGGAAATGGAACCGGGCCGTCAAGGCCGCCGACAGCGCGTATGAAGGGCTGGACCCCGGAACCCGGGCAGAGCTTGATACCGTGATCGGGCAGATCATGCGCCTCAAGGAGGATCTGCTCGAACAGACGCTGGCCGCCGGCGGCGCCTCCATCTGTCGGGCGTGTGCCGGGCAGTGTTGCCTGAACGGCAAGTATCACGTCAGTGTGCTGGATCTGCTGGCTTACCGCAGGGACGAAACTTAGCCGGTCGTACCGGACTTCGCCATGGGCCCGGCCTGTTGTCCTTATGCAGGGGAGGCCGGTTGCCTCATGCCGCCCCGCTTCAGACCCATGACCTGCGTGGTGTTCAACTGCGAACTGGTGGAAGGGGGGATGGGGCCGGACGAACGCGCCGCGCTGTATGCGACCGAAAACCTGCTGCGGGACGCCATCTCCCAAGCCAGCCGGGTTGCCGGCCGCCGTCTCGACCGGGCGCTCCTGCTCAGTTGCGACCCGTAATAACGTAATCAAAATCCGTGTCTCAGTGGCAGATTATGTAGTTCTGCTTTTATCCCATTCAACGAGGATACACCATGGCAACAACCCACGACATCGTACTCATCCATGTCGATAAAAAACCGGGCTTCTACGCCCGTATCGAGGAGATCACCCCCGACGTCAAGCCGGGCTGGTGGCAGGTGCGCCTGATGGTTTTCACGTTTCCCCTGCAGGTCTTCACCTGGATACTGGACGAATACCAGTTGGAAGGCGCCGACTTCACCATGGGCGGGACGCCGATCCGCATGGAACCGGTCGTCTCGCCGGTCGAGGAGGAACGCCTGCAACGCGAACAGGAAGAAAAGGAGCAGCAGGCCCGCCCGCGCCCGGAGGGGGGCGCCTCGAAGGTGGTTTCACTCATGGACCGCCGCAAGAAATAGGCCCATCGTTACGAACGGCAGCATGGACCTCTCCTGGAAACAGGAGGGGTTTTTTTGTGATCATTTCTTAAGAAACCCTTTATTTGTCTTGACACATCCCTTGACCGGCGCTATATATTCCCGCATAGTGGTAAAAAGTGGAAATTAGTGGTAAGAAATGGAAGGGACGCCATGTTCGGGGGAGAGAACCTGAGCACAATCGATGGGAAGGGGAGAACCAGCATTCCGGCCAAGTTCCGTGAAACCTTGGCCGGGCTCTTTGGTGACGAGCGCTTCATCATCACCAAGGCCACGCCGGTCGATTTCGGTGACGGTTCCTATGGTCGCGGGCTGTCGGTCTATCCCATCGGGGAGTGGCGCGAGCTTGAACAGAAGATCCTGGCCAATGAGGGAGGGTTTACCTCGGTCCAGTTGAACAGCATAAAGCGCCAGGTACTGGCCCCGGCTGTCGAGGGGAGCACCGACAAGCTGGGCAGGGTGTTGATTCCGCCGGCGTTGCGCGCTCACGCCGGTCTGGAGCGGGATATCTGGTTCGTCGGCATGGGCAAACGCTTTGATGTCTGGAGCAAGGAAACCTATGGCAGGGTCAATGCCCAGGATGAGAAGAATTTCCCGCAGGAATCCGAAGCGCTGGCCAGCTTGGGGATCTGAGTGCCCGACTTCCGCCATCTGTCCGTCCTTCCGGACGAGGTCATCCGCTTTCTGGCGCCCAAGCCAGGCGGCGTTTACCTGGACGGTACCCTGGGAGGAGGCGGCCATGCCGGCCTGATCGCGGAACGCTGCACCCCCGGTAACGGCCTCCTGATCGGCATCGATCAGGACCAGGAGGCGCTGGCGGCGGCGGGGCGACGCCTGAGAGGCTACGGTGCGGGCATCAGGCTGGTGCACGGTAATTTTTCCGAGATTGAGCAGCATCTGGCCGGCCTCGCCATCGAGCGGCTTGACGGCTTTCTCCTCGATCTGGGGGTTTCCTCGCACCAGTTGGACAGCGGCGAGCGCGGTTTCAGTTTTCAGCAGGACGCGCCGTTGGACATGCGCATGGACAGAAGCCAGGGCCGCACGGCCGCCGACTTGGTGAACAACCTGCCGGAGGCGGAGCTGGAACGGATCATCAAGGAATACGGTGAGGAACGCTGGGCCAGGCGCATCGCCGCTTTCATCGTCAAGGCCCGCTTGGAAGCGCCGATAGAGCGAACGCTGCGGTTGGTGGACATCGTCAAGGGGGCCATCCCCAAGGCCAAATGGGAGGAACGCATCCACCCCGCCACCCGCACCTTCCAAGCCCTTAGGATTGCCGTCAACCGGGAACTGGAGCGCCTCGAACAGGGCTTGCGGAGCGCCATTGACCGGTTGAGACCGGGCGGGCGCGGCGTGGTTATCTCGTTTCACTCGCTGGAGGATCGGATCGTCAAACATATCTTCCGCGAGTACGCTGGTGGTTGTACCTGTCCACGCAATTTTCCGGTCTGTGTCTGCGGCAATCAGCCGCGGGTACGGGTCCTGACCGGCCGGCCGGTCATGGCGACGGATGAGGAGATCGTGAGCAACCCGCGCTCGCGCAGCGCCAAGCTGCGGGCGGTGGAAAAGCTGTAGCAGAGTAGTGCAAACGCCCCTTTGAAAAAAGGGGTGCAACAGAGTTACGGAGGTGAATTATGGCACATGCGAGAACCGATTACGGCAAGGTCATTGCCCCGCGGCCCCTCAGTGGGGTGGAGCTTGCGTCCCACCGGCTCGATATCTTCAAATACCTGATGATCTGCATGATCCTCTTCACCATCGTGTCCGTCTTTCATGTCTGGTCCCGATGCAAGCTGATCGACCTGAACCTGCAGATCTCGGAGTCGAGCCGTTTGCTGAAGGAGGCGGAACAGGAGCAGAAGCGCCTGAAACTGGAGGCGGCTTCCATGAAGACCCCGGCACGGGTCGAGGTGATCGCCAAGGGTGAGCTGGGTATGGCGTTGCCGACCGAGCAGCAGGTGGTCCTCGTCAAATGAAGGACGAACGGGAAAAATGGGCCCGCGTCCGGATCATCATGATCGGGACGTTCTTCGGCCTGTTGTTCCTGAGCGTCACCTGCCGGGCCTTCTACCTGCAGATCATGCAGCACGAAGAATTGGTCAAAAAGGCCGAGAAGCAGCACCAGCGCGTGGTTTCGCTGACACCGGCGCGGGGCGCAATCATGGACCGTAACGGCACACCCCTGGCCGTGTCGGTGGACATGGACTCCTGTTACGCCGAGCCTCGCCACATCCAGGACATCCAGGGAACGGCGGCGGTCCTGGCCCCATTTCTCGGCACATCGCAACAGGAGATCGTCAAGAAGCTGTCCGGCAACAAGCAGTTTGTCTGGCTGGAGCGACGATTGCCCCCTGAACAGGCCGGCCGCATCAAGAATATGAAGTTGCGCGGTATCGGGTTTCTGCCGGAATCGAAACGTTTTTACCCCAACCTCGAGGTGGCTTCGCACGTCATCGGTTTCACCGGCACCGATCCCGTCGGCCTGGAGGGGATTGAACTCAAGTACGATTCGGTGATCCTCGGCAATACCGGGTATGTGATCACCGAACGGGACGCCCTGGGGCGCGACATTGCCTTCAAAGATGCGATGGTCAAAAAGTCCGAGCCGGGAAAGAACATCTTCCTCACCTTGGACAAAAATATCCAGTACAACGCCGAAAAGGAACTGGCCAAGGCGGTCACCACGAGCGGCGCCAAGGGCGGCATGGCCCTGGTGATGGAGTCGGATACGGGACGGATACTGGCCATGGCCAATTACCCGACGTTCAATCCCAACGCCTATTTCCGCTACTCGCCGGTCCAGTTGCGCAACCATGCCGTGTCCGACAGCTTCGAGCCCGGCTCGACCTTCAAGATCTTCCTGGTCGCCGGCGCCCTGGAGGAGAGGCTTGTCAAGCCCACGGATGTCATCAACTGCGAGAACGGCAGTTACACCATCGCCGACCGCACCATTCACGACACCCACAGCTTTTCCCGGCTATCGGTTGCCGATATCGTCAAGTACTCCAGCAATATCGGCGCCGCCAAGATCGGTGCGAAACTCGGCGATGACCGGTTGTACCAGTACCTGCGGAATTTTGGTTTCGGTGAACGGACCGGGATCGACCTGCCGGGCGAATCCCCCGGAAACCTGCGCAACAAGCGGCGCTGGTACGGGGTTGATCTGGCCACCATCTCCTTCGGCCAGGGGGTTTCGGCATCGGCTATTCAACTGACCAGCGCGGTTTCGGCGGTAGCCAACGGCGGCATGCTGATGAAACCGTACATCGTGGAGCGCATCCTGGACGACAGCGGTCGGGAGGTACAGCGTTTTGAGCCCCAGACGTTGCGCCGCGTCATTTCCGCGGACACGGCCCGGAAGGTCGCCAGGATAATGGAAGGGGTCACCACTAACGGCGGCACCGGCATGAATGCGGCCGTGGAAGGGTTCCGCGTGGCCGGCAAGACCGGCACCGCCCAAAAGGTCGATTCGGTCACCCATGGTTATTCCGCCACCAAGCGGACCGCCTCTTTTGTGGGGTTCGTCCCGGCCGACAAGCCAAAATTGACCATCCTGGTGGTGGTGGATGAGCCCAAGACCAGCCCCTACGGCGGGGTCGTGGCCGCCCCGGCCTTCCGGGAGATCGCTCTCAATGCGCTTGGCTACCTCAAGTTTGCGCCCCAGGGAGATAGCGCCAAGGCAACCAAAGGGACCAAGGTCATCGAGGCCGGTGCCGGCCCCCCTCCACCGCAGGAGGCGCTTGCGGAAGGCGGCCTGCTGGACATGCCGACCGAGGGGGAGATCATGCCCAATTTCCGTGGCATGAGCATGCGGCGCGTCATGCAGGTGATGGAAAAACGCAATATCAATATCAGGTTGATGGGGAGCGGCCGGGCCATGGAGCAGAACCCGCCGCCCGGACAAAAGATCAGGGGCACCGACGAGGTCTGGATAAAATTCACCCCTTCCGCATGACCTGCACAACCCGACCGGTTGACGGCAGGTTCGGCCATTTTTCGGAGAGCGTATGAAACTTGCACACCTGCTTGGCCCGCTCACGAACAGGGAACTCCATGGTGACGGGGCGGTTGAGATTACGAGCCTGACCTGCGACTCGCGTCAGGCCGGGCCGGGCGCGCTCTTCTTTGCCCTGGCCGGCGTCGCCACCGATGGCCACCGTTTCATCGGCCAGGCACGGGCGGCCGGCGCAGCCGCGGTCGTGCTCGAGGATGCCGCCTGCGCACCGGCCGATATACCCTGGGTCAGGGTCGCGGACAGCAGGACGGCCATGGCCCGCATGGCGGCCGAGTTTCACGGCGATCCCACGGCGCACCTGCCGCTGATCGGCATTACCGGCACAAACGGCAAGACTACCACGACCTATATCATCGAGGCGATCCTGGCCGCCGCCGGGATACCGGCGGCGGTGCTGGGCACCATCAGCTACCGCTTCGGCGCCACCACCTTTGCGGCATCCCACACCACGCCCGAATCCACCGAGTTGCAGGCCGCCTTCCGGCACCTGGCCGATGCCGGCGCCCGGGCGTTTGTAATGGAGGTTTCCTCCCATGCCCTGGAACAGAGGCGGGTGGACGGTTGTCACTTCGACGTCGGGATCTTCAGCAACCTGACCCGCGACCACCTGGATTACCACGGCGACATGGAGCAGTACCTGGAGGCGAAACAGCGGCTCTTTTCCGAACTGCTTCGCCCCACAACCGGCAAGCCCCGGCGCCGGGCCGCGGTCAACATGGACGATTCGTATGGCGCTGTCGTGGCCGAGCGTGCCGCCTGTCCGGTCATCACCTACGGCGTGGACTTTCCGGGGGATGTACGGGCTGTGGGCGTCGTCTCCACGGTTGCGGGCATCCGGGCGACGCTGGTCACGCCCCAGGGGGAGATCCCCATCGCCTCGCGGCTGCTGGGACGCTTCAACCTCTCCAATATCCTGGCGGCGGCCTCGGCCGGTATCGCCCTCGAGCTGCCGCTGACTGCGATCAAGGCCGGCATCGAAGGGCATGCCACCGTGCCCGGCAGGCTGGAACGGGTGGATAACGACCGCGGCATCACCCTGCTGGTGGATTACGCCCATACCGGCGATGCCCTGGAGAACGTGCTTACCACATTACGGGAGATCGCCACCGGCCGCATCATTACCGTATTCGGCTGCGGCGGCGACCGGGATCCGGGCAAACGCCCGATCATGGGGAGGATCGCGACGGAGTTGAGCGATCTGGCCGTCGCGACTTCCGACAATCCGCGCACCGAAGACCCGGCGCTGATCCTGGAGCAGATCAGGGCCGGCATCCTGCCGCTCGGCGCCCGTGAATACTCCGGCAATGACCTTGCCAACGGTTTCGGTGAAAAGGGGTTCATCATGCGGGAGAACCGGCGCGAAGCGATCCGTCTGGCAATCGGGCTGGCCCGGCCAGGGGACATCGTGCTGCTGGCCGGCAAGGGGCACGAGGACTACCAGATCATAGGCCACACCAAACACCATTTCGACGACCGGGAAGAGGCGGCGCAGGCATGTGCGGAGTTGGCCCCGTGATGTTCACGGTCCCTGAAATAGCCGCCGCCACCAACGGCAGGGTCGTCGGCCCGGAGAACGGGTCGATAACGGCTGTTTCCACCGATTCACGCAGCGTGGCACCGGGCGAACTGTTCGTGCCGCTCAGGGGCGAGCGCTTCGATGGTCACGCCTTCATTGACGAAGTGATCGCCAAAGGTGTCAGGGTCGTTCTTGCGGAGAATGCGCCCCGGCGGGGCATACCCTCCGATGTGGCCGTCATCGCCGTGAAGGATACCTTGCGCGCCTTGGGCGACCTGGCGGCCGCCTGGCGCCGGCGTTTCGCAATTCCGGTCATCGGCATCACCGGTTCCAATGGCAAGACCACCACCAAGGAGATGCTGGCCGCGATCCTGGAGCGGAGCGGAGCGGGTCTGAAGACCAGCGGCAATCTCAATAACCTGGTCGGTCTGCCCCGGATGCTGTTCCGCCTGGGGCAGGAGCATTGCTGGGCCGTGCTGGAGATGGGCATGAGCGAGCCGGGCGAGATCGACCGCCTGGCGGAGATCGCCGCTCCGCGGGTGGGTGTCGTGCTGAACGCCTTTCCCGCGCACCTGGAGAGCATGGGGAGCGTGGCGAACATTGCCAAGGCCAAGGGCGAACTGCTGCTGCGTCTCCCGGCCGGCGGCTGCGCCGTGTACAATGCCGACGACCCGCTGGTTGCCGCCCTGCCGTCACCCGACACGGTACGACGGCTCTCCTTCGGCGTGGCCGATGCGGACGTGAAGGCAACGGGGATCACGTCGCTCGGCATCGATGGCCAGCGTTTCGGTATTCACCTGCCGGATGCCGACGTCACCGTCCACCTGCGGGCCTTTGGCGGGCATAACATCCATAACGCCCTGGCAGCGGCGGCGGCGGCCCACGCCCTGGGAATCCCGGCGGAGATGATCCGTGCCGGGCTGGAGCGGTTCCGCCCCTACGACAAGCGCTTCCAGGTGGAGCAGGTCCACGGCCTGGTGCTGATCGACGACAGCTACAACGCCAACCCGGCCTCCATGGCTGCCGCTCTGGCCACCCTGGCCGAGTTGAAAGGGGACCGGCGGGCATTCGTGGCCCTGGGCGCCATGCTGGAGCTGGGGGGCGACGAAGCCGGACTGCACCGCGACCTGGGCGTCCTGGCGGCCCGCGTGGCCGACCACCTCTACCTGTACGGCGACCTGGCCGCCCATACGGCCGAGGGGGCGTTGAGCGCCGGTATGCCGGCGACCGCGGTCGTCAGAACCGACAGCCATGACGAGATTGTGGCCCACATCCTCTCCCGGGCCCGGGCGGGTGATTTCGTGCTGGTCAAGGGGTCACGCGGGATGCGCATGGAAAAGGTCGCGGAAGGCATCAGAAGCAAGCCGTAGGTACGGAGCGCCGCCTCGTCTCGGTGGCAACCGATAGAGGACGGCAT
Source organism: Desulfuromonadales bacterium (assembly GCA_015688915.1). GTDB lineage: Bacteria > Desulfobacterota > Desulfuromonadia > Geobacterales > Pseudopelobacteraceae > JACPFJ01. The sequence continues at coordinate 10,664 of JAATGX010000071.1, read as the reverse complement.
CAAGGGCGGCCCGGCGCCGCCCTTACACCACAGCGGGGAACGATCATGCTCTATCATCTCTTTTATCCGTTGGCATCCAGCATCAAGCTGTTCAACATATTCCGCTATCTCACCTTCCGGACCATCTACGCCATGATCACGGCGCTGCTGGTCTGCTTCGTGCTGGGACCGTGGATCATCAGGAAGCTGGAAAGCCTCCAGGCCCGGCAGGTGATCCGCACCGACGGCCCGGAGTCGCACCTGCAGAAACAGGGCACCCCCACCATGGGGGGGGTGATGATTCTGGCCGCCATCATCATCCCGACCCTGCTCTGGGCCGACCTGTCCAACCAGTATGTCTGGATCACCCTGTTCATCACCGTCGGTTACGGCGTGATCGGGTTTGTGGATGACTACAAGAAGGTGGTGGAGAAGAATCCCAAAGGGCTCTCGGCGCGCCAGAAGATGTTCTGGCAGGTGCTGCTGGCGACGGCCGTGGCGGTCTTCCTGTTTCTCAAACCGGGCTTCAACGAGGAACTCTATTTTCCCTTTTTCAAACGGTTCCACCCTGACTTGTGGATCTTTTTCGTCCCCTTCGTGACGCTGGTGATCGTGGGGGCCAGCAACGCCGTCAATCTGACCGACGGCCTGGATGGATTAGCCATCGGCCCGGTGGCCATCAACGCCGCCACGTACATGCTGTTTTCCTACATCGCCGGCCACGCCACCCTGTCGGCTTACCTTCAGGTGCCCCGCGTGCCCGGGGCCGGTGAACTGGCAGTGTTGTGCGGCGCCATGGTGGGGGCCGGGCTGGGCTTTCTCTGGTATAACTCCTATCCGGCCGAGGTCTTCATGGGGGACGTGGGTTCGCTCTCCCTGGGGGGGACGTTGGGCATCATCGCCGTGCTGACCAAGCAGGAGATCCTGCTGGTGATCGTGGGGGGGGTGTTCGTGATCGAGGCGCTGTCGGTCATTTTCCAGGTGGGGTCGTACAAGTACCGCGGCAAGCGCATCTTCCGCATGGCGCCGATTCACCACCACTTCGAGCTGAAGGGGGTGGCCGAACCCAAGATCATCGTCCGGTTCTGGATACTGACCATCATCCTGGCCCTGGTGGCGATCTCGACGTTGAAGATGCGGTAAGCAAATCCGCCACGGAGGCACAGAAACACAGAGAAAGACGGGAGAATAACAATTTTTGGGTTGAACCATGAATGCCGTCAGTTTTTGAATTTCTCCGCGTCTCTGTGGCAGGCGTAAAGGTTATAACATGGAACTTAAAGACAAAAACATCCTCGTCGTAGGCCTGGCCAAAACCGGGGTGGCCTGCGCGCGCTTCCTGGCCGGGCAGGGGGCGCGGGTCGTTGCCACGGACATGCGCGATGAAACAGCCCTGGCCGCCGTGACCACGGAACTCGAAGGATACGCAATCCGCTTCGTGCTGGGGCGCCACGACGCGGCCGATTTCCTGGAGAGCGACCTGATCGTGGTCTCCCCCGGCGTGCCCCAGGACCATCCCTTGCTGGTGCAAGCAAAGGCAGCCGGGAAGAAGATCGTCAGCGAGATAGAACTGGCAAGCCGCTTTATCACCGCCCCCCTGGTGGCCATCACCGGCACCAACGGCAAGACCACCACCACCACCCTGGCCGGGGAGATCTTCAAGGCAAATGGTTTTGCCACCTATGTGGGAGGCAACATCGGTGACCCGCTCATCGATTTGGTGGAGTCGGACGAAACAGTGGAGCGTGTCGTCGCCGAGATCAGTTCCTTCCAACTGGAGTGGATTACCGGCTTCCACCCGGCAGTGGCGGCCCTGATCAACCTGAGCGAGGACCATCTCGACCGCTACGACACGTATCAGGAGTACATCGCGGCCAAGCTGCGCATCTTCGAGAACCAGACCAACGAGGACTTCGCCGTGGTCAACGCCGATGACCCGCTGGTGTGGGAATACGCGCAAAAGCTGAAGGCGCGGATAGTTCCCTTCAGCCGCAAACGGGAACTGGCGGAGGGGATCTTCCACCGGGACGGCGAGATCGTCTTCCGTCGCGATGGTCGGGAAGAGCGCTTCCCGACCAAGGGTGTCCGCCTGCAGGGGGTGCACAACCTGGAGAACATCATGGCCGCCCTGGCCTGTTGCCTGCTGCTCGGCTGCCGGCCGGACAAGAGCTTTGCGTGCGTGCGCAGCTTCGAGGCGTTGCACCACCGCATGGAGTTCGTTCGTGAGGTGAAGGGCGTCGGTTACTACGAAGACAGCAAGGCGACCAACGTGGGGAGCGTGGAAAAGGCGTTGGAGAGCTTCGATACAATCACCCTGATCGCGGGGGGCAAGGACAAAGGGGGCTCCTACACCCCGCTCGTGCCGTTGATCCAGGAGCGGGTGCGGCATCTGATTCTGATCGGCGAGGCGGCCGACCGGATGCAGACCGAACTGGGATCCCTGACCGACACCCGCCGGGCGGCAACGCTGGAGGAGGCGGTCTGGCTCGCGGCACAGATCACGGAGCCGGGGGGCACGGTATTGATGTCCCCGGCCTGTTCCAGTTTTGACATGTTCCGCGACTACGAGGAGCGGGCGCAGCGCTTTATCGCTGCGGTGAAGGGGTTGTAATGCTCAAGAAACTGGAAGAATACGACCTGGTCATCATGCTGATGGCCATTGCCCTGACCTGCTTCGGGGTGGTGATGGTCTACTCGGCCTCGTCGGTCATGGCTGCCAAACGATTTCACGACGGTTTCTTCTTCCTCAAGCGCCAGGGACTGTTCGCCCTGCTCGGTTTCGGAATCATGCTGATGGTGATGCGCATCGACTACCACGCGTGGAAGCAACTGGCCGTGCCGGCCCTGCTGTTTTGCCTGGTGTTGCTGGGGCTGGTGCTGATACCGGGCATCGGCGGCAAGGCAGGCGGCGCGTCGCGCTGGATCAAGCTGCCCGGCTTCAACCTGCAACCGTCGGAGATGGCCAAACTGGCTTTGATCATGTACATGGCCTATTCCCTGGACAAGAAGCAGGACAAGGTCAAGTCCCTGACAGCCGGGTTCATCCCCTACATGATCGTGCTGATGTTCCTGATCGGTTTCCTGGTGTTGCAGCCGGACCTGGGCGGGGCCCTGACCCTGGCGGCGGTGGCCATGACCATGCTCTTCGCGGCCGGCACGCGGTTGACGTACATCATCTCCATGTTTTTGCTGTCATTGCCGCTGCTGGCCATCAAGCTGAGCAGGGGATATCATAAAGGGCGCATCGACGCCTTTCTCAACCCCTGGAGCGATCCCGAGGGCAAGGGGTTCCAGATCATCCAGTCCTGGCTGGCTTTGGGGACGGGCGGCGTCTTCGGCGAGGGGCTGGGCGAGGGGAAGCAGAAGCTGTTCTACCTGCCCGAGGCGCACACCGATTTCATCCTCTCCGTTGTGGGCGAAGAATTGGGCTTCCTGGGGGTCGGCGTGATCATCGGCATGTTCTTCCTGCTGGTGCAGCGCTCCATGCGTATCGCCGTGGCCGCGCCGGACACCTTCGGCCGCTTTCTGGCCCTGGGGATTGCCGTGTTGTTCGGTATCGAGGCGACGGTCAACATGGGGGTGGTCACCGGCCTGCTCCCCACCAAGGGGCTGGCGCTCCCCTTTATCAGCTACGGCGGCAGCTCGCTGTTGATCAGCCTGTTTGCCGTCGGCATCCTGCTCAACATATCGTCCGGGCTGAAGATCTCCGCCATCAGCGTCAAGGAGGAGACATGAAGCTGATCATTGCCGGCGGCGGCACCGGCGGCCATCTCTTTCCCGGCATTGCCGTGGCCGAGGAATTCCTCTCCCGGGACAGCGCGAACGAAGTGCTTTTCGTCGGCACCGAACGGGGGATCGAGGCGCGGGCCGTGCCGGCGGCCGGGTATCGGCTGGAGACGATCTCGGCCGCCGGCATCCGTGGCAAGGGAGGGCTCAGCCAGATCAAGGGGGCGCTGATGATGCTCTACGGCTACGCCCAGTCGCGCAGGATCCTGAAGGCGTTCCGGCCTGACCTGGTACTGGGGGTGGGGGGGTACGCATCGCTGCCCATGGTGCTGGCCAGCCGGGGTATGCAGATCCCGCGCTTCATCCATGAGCAGAACGCTATCCCCGGAATGACCAACAAGGTATTGGCCAGATTCGCCGACCGGGTCTTTGTCACGCTGGAGGAGTCGGCCAAATTCTTCCCGAAAGAGAAGACGCTCCTGACCGGCAATCCCTTGCGGCGGCAGATCCTGGAACAGGCCGCTTCATCGGCCGGTGAGGAGCCGAGGGCCGGTAGACAGGAATGTTTCCGGCTGCTGGTGTTCGGCGGCAGCCAGGGGGCCCACGCCATCAACATGGCCATGCTGGAGGCGCTCCCGTTCCTGGAGCGGATCAGCGACAGGCTGGAGATCCGCCATCAGACCGGCGCCAGAGATGCTGAAGAGGTTGCCGAGGCCTACCAGAGCCATGGCTTCGCCGGCGCGGCAACCGCTTTCATCGATGACATGGCGACGGCGTATCAACGGGCCGATCTGGTGATCTGCCGGGCCGGAGCCACCACCATCGCCGAGGTGACGGCAACCGGCAAGGCCTGCATCTTCATCCCGTTTCCCCACGCGGTGGATGACCATCAGCGGCGGAACGCCGAGGCGCTGCTCAAGAAGCAGGCCTGCTTCATGCTGCCGGAGCGGGAATTAAGCGGGGAAAAGCTGGCGGGGATGCTCATGGAGCTGATGAACGACCCGGACACCATCCGGCGCACCGGCCGGCTGGCCTTCAGCCTGGCCCGGCTGGACGCGGCCCGGATAATAGTCGATGAGATGATACGTACAAATACAAATCTGCCACAGAGACACGGAGACTCGGAGAAAACCCGGTATTGACGGTTTTCAGGCGTACTATCGAACGGTTTTTGGATGTTTGTCGTTCTCTGTGTCTCTGAGTCTCTGTGGCAAAAAGGTGTTCCCCATGTACGGTAATAAAATAGAAAAAATCCACTTCGTCGGCATCGGCGGCATCGGCATGAGCGGCATTGCCGAGGTGCTCCTGAACCTGGGCTACAAGGTCTCCGGCTCGGACCTGCGCCAGTCGGACACCACCGAACGCCTGGCAGCCATCGGCGGCGAGATCTACATCGGCCACGCTCGTGAGAACCTGACCAACGTGAACGTGGTGGTAACCTCCACGGCCGTGCAGGAGGACAACCCCGAGGTGCTGGAGGCGCGGGAACGGATGATCCCGGTCATCCCCAGGGCCGAGATGCTGGCGGAGCTGATGCGCATGAAGTACGGCATCGCCATTGCCGGCACCCACGGCAAGACCACCACCACTTCCATGGTGGCCACCATCCTGACCCACGGCGGCATCGACCCGACCATCGTGATCGGCGGCAAGCTCAACACCCTGGGCACCAACGCCGTGCTGGGCCAAGGCAAGTTCCTGGTGGCCGAGGCCGACGAATCGGACGGCTCGTTCCTCAAGCTCTCCCCCACCATCGCGGTGGTGACCAATATCGACGCCGACCACCTGGACTTCTACACCGGCGGGATCGGCCAGATCAAGGACACCTTCGTGGACTTCATCAACAAGATCCCCTTCTACGGCCTGGCTGTGCTCTGTCTGGAGGACGGCAACATCGCCGACATCATCCCGCGGGTGAAAAAGCGGTTCGTCACTTACGGGCTCTCGTCCCAGGCCGATATCCGCGCCACCCATATCCGGCTGGCCGGCGGCACCACCTCGTTCGTGGCCCATTACAAGGGATACCGCATGGGTGAGGTCAGCTTCGCCATGCCCGGCGCCCACAATGTGCTGAACGCCCTGGCCTGCATTGCCGTGGCCATGGAACTGGACGTCCCGTTTGCCCAGATACAGGAAGGCTTTGCCCGGTTCGGCGGCGTGGGGCGCCGCTTCCAGGTCAAGGGCGAGGTAAACGATATCATGGTGGTGGACGACTACGGTCATCACCCGGTCGAGATCAGGGCAACCCTGGCGGCGGCCAAGAGCGGCTGGCCCGAGCGGAGGCTGGTGGTCGCCTTCCAGCCGCACCGCTACACCCGCACCAAGGAGCTGTTCGACGAGTTCGTCAAATGTTTCTACGATGCCGACATCCTGGTGTTGACCGACATCTATGCCGCCAGCGAGCAGCCGATCAAGGGGGTTTCGGCCGAGGCCCTGGTCAATGCCATCAAGAAACATGGCCAGCGGGATGTCACGTATGTTGCCGACCGTGAAACCCTGCCCGAACATCTTGCCGGCATTGTCCGGTCGGGCGACCTCGTGCTGAGCCTGGGGGCCGGCAATATCTGGCAGGCCGGAGAAGGTCTGCTGAAGAAGCTGCAAGGTGTATAAGCCGCCATGTCATCCGTTTACGACGCAATCCGCCGGTCCTTTCGCGGCGAGTTCCTGGAAAACGAACCGCTCAGCCGCCATACCTCCCTCAAGGTGGGCGGTCCGGCCGATCTGTACGCGGTGCCGGCCGACCTGGATGACCTGCTGGCCCTGGTACGCGGGCTCACTGCCCACGGCGTTCCCTATATGCCCAGGGGGGGCGGCTACAATCTGCTGGTACGGGACGGCGGTATCCGCGGAGCGGTCATCTCCCTGGAACGCTTCACGCAGGTCGAGCAGATCGGGCCGGACCTGATCCGGGCTTGGGCCGGTGCTGAAAACCTGGCCGTGGTGCGTTTTGCCCAGGAGCGGGGATTGGGCGGCATCGGCTTTATCTCCGGCATCCCCGGCACCATCGGGGGGGCGGCCAAGATGAACGCCGGTGCGTATGGCTCGGGCTTGCTGGAATGGACCCGCTCATTGACGCTGCTTCGTCGTGACGCGGTTGCCGAATGCGGCATCAGCGAACTGGACTACGGCTATCGGCGGCTGTCGCTGCTGCCGGGTGATATCGTGCTGGCCGCCCTGTTTCAACTGGAACCACGCGACCCGCAGCAGACCGAGGAGGAGATCCGCAATGACTTCGAATTGCGGCGCTCCAAACACGGGGTCGGCTTCCCCAGCGCCGGTTCGTTTTTCAAAAACCCGCCGGGCAAGGCTTCCTGGCGCCTGATCGACGCGGCCGGCATGCGCGGGGCCGCTGTGGGGGGCGCCCAGGTATCGGAAGTGCACAGCAACTTCCTGGTGAACCGGGGCGGTGCGACGGCTGCGGATTTCATGGCCCTGGCCGCACGGGTGAAGGAGGCGGTGCTGCAAACCAGCGGCATTGCTCTGGAGGAAGAGGTGAGGATCGTGGGGGAGGATGCATGAAGGCAAAACGGATCGGCGTGCTGATGGGCGGCCTCTCGGCCGAGCGCGAGGTGTCGCTCGAAAGCGGTGCTGCGGTGCACAAGGCGTTGCTGGCGAAAGGCTACGACGCGGTGCCCATAGACGTGGGCCACGACCTGGCCGCCGTGCTGGCGAGCGAGGGGATCGAGGCGGCCTTCATCGCCCTGCACGGCCGCTATGGTGAAGACGGCTGTGTGCAGGGGCTTCTGGAATTGATGCGGATCCCCTATACCGGTTCCGGCGTGCTGGCCAGCGCCTTGGCCATGCACAAGCTTTTCAGCAAGCAAACCTTTGCCGCCTGCGGCATCCTCACGGCCCCGTTCCGCCATTTCCGGCGGGGCGAAGCGGTACGCCCGGCCGAACTCCCTTTTGGTCTGCCGTTGGTGGTCAAGCCGGTGCAGGAGGGATCGTCGGTGGGGGTCTCCATCGTCAAGCGGGAGGATGAGCTTGAAGCGGCTCTGGAACTGGCTTTCCGCCACGACGATGCCATTTTGGTGGAGCAGTTCATCAAGGGGCAGGAGGTGCAGGTCGGCATCCTGGACGACCGTCCCATCGGTGCCATCGAGATCGTGCCAAAGAACGAATTCTACGACTACGAGGCCAAATACACCGACGGCATGGCCGAACACATCTTCCCGGCCCGCCTGGAGGCGGGCCTCTACGAAAGGGCGCTGCAGGTCGGCCTGGCTGCCCATCGCAGCCTGGGATGTTCGGGCTACAGCCGGGTGGACCTGCTGGTGACCGCTGCGGGGGAATGCTACGTGCTGGAGGTCAATACCCTGCCGGGCATGACGGCGCTTTCGCTTCTGCCGGAGATCGCGGCCAAGGGGGCGGGGCTCCCCTTCGAGGCGCTGGTGGAGCGGATCATCGAGTCGGCAACATTACAGATAGAGGTGAACTGAACCGGTGCGGGACTTCTCTTCCTCCACATACCAGCGTAAAAAGGTTGCCTCCAACCGGGTCAAGGTGCAGCGCGAGCCGCTGGACCTGAAAAAATACCTGCGGCCGCTGGGGAGGATCGCCAGCCGCCTGGCGGGGGTGACGCTGGTCTGTGCACTCGTGTACGCGGCGGGCCGCGCCCTCAACTCGGCAACCTTCTGCAGCCTCAAGATCATCGAGGTTGCCAGCACAAAACACGTGACCCGTGGGGAGATCCTGGCCATGGCCGGTGTCGAACCGGGCAAGAACCTGTTGCGCCTGAATCTGAAACGGATGGGTGAGCAACTTGCCAAAAATCCGTGGGTGGAGACGGTCCGTATTCGCCGGTTCTTTCCGGACGGGATTTCCATCGCCGTTACGGAGCGCGAACCGCTGGCCGTGATCAACATGGGGTTCATCTACTACCTGGATAAAAACGGGATTGTCTTCAAGGTGCTCAACCAGGGGGATCGCCTGGATTATCCGGTCATTACCGGTTTCAGCGAAGACGATATGAACAGCGATCCGGCGGGCACCAGGGAGGCGCTCAAGACAACCTGTGAACTCCTAAGGGTTTTACGAGAAAAGGGTGCATTTATCCTTGCAGATGTGTCGGAGATTCATTACGATAAGGACTTGGGTTTTACCATGTTTACGGCATCCGGAGGCCTTCCGGTGAAAATCGGCTCCGGTGATTTCAGCGCCAAGCTGGAACGTTTCGCCCGTATCTACCGGGAACTCATGGCCCAGCGACCGTCACTCCATTACATCGATCTCGACTACAGCGACCGGATCGTCGTCAAGAGAACTTAATTCATGGATTCTCATTACAGGCAGGGGGGCGTATGTCAGCTACCAGAAAAGATAATCTGATCGTCGGTCTCGATATCGGCACCACCAAGATCTGCGCCATTGTCGGTAATGTCACCGACGACGGCATTGATATCGTCGGCATCGGCACCAGCCCCTCCAGCGGCCTGCGCAAAGGGGTGGCCATAAACACCGAGAGCACGGTGGGCGCCATCCGCAAAGCCATCAGCGAGGCCGAGCTCATGGCCGGCTGCGAGATCAAGTCGGTCTATGCCGGCATTGCCGGAGGTCACATCAAGGGGATCAACTCCCAGGGGGTGATCGCCATCAAGAACCGCGAGGTCGCCCAGGAGGATATCCGCCGGGTGATCGATGCCGCCAAGGCCATCGCCATCCCCATGGATCGCGAGGTGATCCACATCCTGCCCCAGGAGTTCATCATCGACGAGCAGGACGGAATCCGCGAACCGCTCGGCATGAGCGGCGTCCGTCTCGAGGCCAAGGTGCATATCGTCACCGGGGCCGTGGCCAGCGCGCAGAACATCGTGAAGTCCTGCAACCGGGCCGGCCTGGACGTGGCGGACATCGTGCTGGAACAGTTGGCCTCCTCCGAGGCGGTGCTGTCGAACGACGAGAAAGAGCTGGGGGTCTGCCTGGTGGACATTGGCGGCGGAACCACCGACATCGCCATCTTTGCCGACGGGGCCATCAAGTATACCTCGGTGCTCTCCCTGGGGGGGAATCACCTGACCAACGACATCGCCGTCGGCCTGCGCACCCCCATGGCCGAGGCGGAGAAGATCAAGCAGAAGTACGGCTGCTGTCTCGCCTCGCTGGTGGGCAAGGAGGACAAGATCGAGGTGCCCAGCGTGGGCGGGCGCAAGCCGCGCGAACTGTCCCGCAACGTGTTGTGCGAGATCCTCGGCCCCCGCGTGGAGGAGATCTTCACCCTGGTCAACCGCGAGATCGTCAAATCGGGACTGGAGGACTCCATTGCCTCGGGCGTGGTCATCTCCGGCGGCTCCAGCATTCTGGAGGGGATGCCGGAACTGGCCGAGCAGATCTTCAACCTGCCGGTCAGGCGCGGCGTACCCCAGCGCATCGGCGGCCTGACCGATGTGGTCAACTCGCCGGTCTACGCCACCGGCGTCGGCCTGATCGTTTACGGCAGCCGTAACTCCGGCGCACGGGAGTTTCCGACCACGAAATCGGAAAACAACCTGTTCGGCTCGGTCTTCGGCCGCATGAAGAACTGGTTCCGGGAGTTCTTCTAAAACAGGGACCCGAAAACAGGGTACTATTACAACCATTTGTGCCGGGGCAATTTTTTAATCTTTTTTCCTTTGATTCCTGGCCTAAATGCGTTTACATTTTACCCTTAACTAGGTGTTTCATCGCCATTGTCAAAGGGGGAAACAGATGTTCGAATTCGACGAGACCATTGAACAGAGCGCCGTCATCAAGGTGATCGGGGTAGGCGGTGGCGGTGGTAATGCCGTCAATACCATGATCGCCAGCACTATACATAAGGTCGATTTCATTGTCGCCAACACAGACGCCCAGGTGTTGCGCACCTCCAAGGCCCCGGTCAAGCTTCAGATCGGCAGGCAGCTCACCAAGGGGCTCGGCGCCGGCTCCAAGCCGGAAGTCGGCAAGGATGCCGCCATTGAGGACCGCGAGCAGTTGACCGCATC
>JAATGX010000211.1 GCA_015688915.1 Desulfuromonadales bacterium | reverse complement strand
TGAAGCAGTGCGGGCACTGGGTGATGACTTTCTTTACCCCCCGCTCGATAAAGATCGCCGCATTCTCCTTCGCCATCCGGTCAAAGACGTATTCGTTGCCCAGCCTGCGCACACTGTCGCCGCAGCACTTCTCGTCCTTGCCCAGGACACCCCAGGACACCCCGGCCTTGTCCAGGAGCTGGGCCATGGCCACGGTCACGTGCTTGGCACGCGAGTCGAAAGAACCGGCACAGCCAACATAGAAGAGGTACTCGGTGGTTTCCTTGTCAAAGGGCTTGACCTCCAACTGGCTGTACCACTTGGTCCGCTCCGTGGGGGCGATGCCCCACGGGTTGCTGCGCCCTTCCATGTTTTCGAACAGATTCAGCAATTCTTCGGGAAATCTGGCCTCGCTCTCCACCAGGTGCCTGCGCATCTGGATGATCTTGGGCATCTGTTCGATAAAGACCGGGCAGGCGTCCATGCAGGCGCCACAGGTAGTGCAGGACCAGATGGCCTCTTCGGAGCAACTTCCCTCACCGCTGTCGCCGATGAGCGGCGTTACGGGTTTCTCTCCCTTTTTCAGCAGCGGGCCGTTCTCCAGCAGATTGACCTTGATATCGTGGATGATGGCGCGGGGATTGAGCGGTTTGCCGGTGATGCCGGCCGGACAGACGTTCTGGCAGCGCCCGCACTCGGTACAGGCGAGGGAATCCAGCAGGTCCTTCCAGGTGAAACGCCCTACCTGGTCGACACCGAAGCTGTTGCCGGTGACGAATTCCTCCCGTGGTTGGGTATTGGGCTTTCCCAGCCTGCGAAAGAAACAGTTGGGAATGGCGGTCAGGATGTGCATGTGCTTGCTGTAAGGAAGATAGTTCATGAACAGGAGCAGGGCCACCGCGTGCAGCCACCAGCAGGCCGTATAAACGGACTGGGCCGACGCGGCCGGAATGAACCGGGCCACCTTCCCCGACACGGGCAACCAGGCAAGGGCGCCATCCATCTCTCCGCCGGCCAGGCGGCTGGCGTTGATGCCGAACGAGGCCAGCATCAGCAGGGCGATCAGGGAGAGAATGAAAAAGGCCTCCGGCGTGCGGGCCTCGGGATAAGGGGGGGAAACGGCCCGGCGGACGGCGGCGATGCTCACGGCGGCCAGCGCCAGGAGCGAGATGATGTCCAGAATCAGCAACAGCGGATGGTAGATGCCCTGAGGGAGGTGCTCCAGGCTGATGGCGGGAAACATGCCATGCAGCATGAATTCGCCGTTGGCTATCAGCAGGACGATAAAGGACCAGAAGATGACGGCGTGGTTGACGCCGAACGGTTTGGCCAGCACCCGTTTCTGGCCGAAGGCGTACAGCAGCATCTCGCCGATGCGCTGGCCGATGTTATCGAAACGCCCTTCGGGCCTGCCCAGGGTCACCAGGGAGAACCGGCGCCAACAGCCCCAGGCGAAGATGCCGAGCGACAGGATCAGGAGGGGAGTGAATATGGTCGGGTTGGGTGTCATGGCAATTTCAGGGACTGGGGACTGGGGACTGGGGATTGGTAGAGGCATTTACCGGTCCCCGGTCCCTAGTCCCTAGTCCCTTGCTCCTTTCAGTTCACGTATCCGCTTCGTAATGGCCGGGATCACCTGGAACAGGTCTCCGACGATGCCGTAGGTGGCCACCTCGAAGATCGGGGCCTGGCGGTCCCGGTTGATGGCGATGACCATGTCCGAATCCTGCATGCCCACCAGATGCTGGATGGCGCCCGATATGCCGCAGGCGATGTAGATCTTGGGGCGCACGGTTTTGCCGGTCTGCCCCACCTGGCGGTCCTGGGGCAGCCAGCCGGCGTCGATGGCGCTTCTGGAGCCGCCCACCACGCCGCCCAGCTCATCGGCCAATTCCTGCAACAGGGCAAAGTTCTCGGGGGCCATCATGCCGCGACCGCCGGAAACGATGAAATCGGCGCCGGTGATATCCACATGGTCTTTGCTCTTGGCATCCCGAATGATCTCGATCACCTTGGTGAGGATGTTCTCCTCGGGAACCGTGAACGCATCGCGAATGATGGCGCCTTTCGCACCCGGCTTCGCCTCCGGCATGGGCATGACGTTGGGGCGGACCGTGGCCATCTGGGGACGGAATTTATCGCACATGATGGTGGCCATGATGTTGCCGCCAAACGCGGGGCGGGTCTGCATCAGGTTACGTTTATCGTCGATCCCCAGACCGGTGCAGTCGGCGGTCAGACCGGTGCCGACGCGGGTGGCGACCGCCCCGGCCAGATCGCGTCCCATGCCGGTGGCGCCCATCAGGATCACCTCCGGCTTGTAGGCCTCGATCAAATGGCAGCAGGCTTCGACGTAGGCCTCGGTGCGATAGTTGCGAAAGACCGGGGCATCCACGAGGTAGGCTTTTTGGGCGCCGTGGACAAAGGCTTCATGACAGAGGTGTTCGACGTTCTCACCGATCACCAGGGCGGATAATTCCACACCCAGGGAGGCGGCCAGTTGAGCGCCCACGCCCAGCAGTTCCCAGGAAACCTTGGCCGGTTCACCCTCGGTCTGCTCCACAAAGACCCACACCCCGCGGTACCGGGCCAGCTTTTCCGCCAGGGCCGCGGCCTCAGGGTCGATTTCCTCTTCAGCGGGAACGGCAGAGGCGGCCAGTTGCTCCAGGATCTTCAGTTCCTCGGGGGTGAAGAACATCTCCAACGCCTCGGCCGGGCAGATCTTGACGCATTTGACGCAGCCGATGCATTTCTCCGGAATAATGATCGGCTCGCCGGCGTCGTTCATCTCGACTGCGTTGACCGGGCAGACGCTCTGGCACCGGGCGCCGCAGGCGATACATTTGCCGGAGATGAGGTGCGCCTTGCCGCGCGGTTTCTTGATCTTCGGTTTTTCGTCACTCATAGCGGTAACATGTCCTTGGCCAAAAGTTTTTCGATCAGCAGTCGCGCCGCGGCTTCCGGATCGGCATAGCCATCACCGATAATTTCGCCCTTGGCCCGCTCCGGCGAGAATATCTTGCTGACCCAGGTGGGGGAGCCTTTCAGGCCGATCTTTTGTTCATCCAGCTTGAGCACCTGGTTGTTCCAGACCGTCACCTGGGCATCGGCCGCGGCCAGCCGCATGGGGACCTTGGGGTAGCGGGGCCGGTTCAGTTCGCGGACCACCGTGAGCATGACCGGCAGGGGAGCCTCGACGATCTCGTGCCGCCCCTCCAGTTTGCGGCTCACGCGGATTCGCTTCGTACCGAGATCCAGGTTGACTATCTTGTCCACAAGCGTGAGTTGCTGAAAGGAAAGGCGGCTGGCAATGCCCGGACCAACCTGGGCCGTGTCGCCGTCGATGGTCTGCTTGCCGCACAGGACCAGGCCGACCTCATCCACCTCGTCGTGCAGCTTGCGGATGGCGGCGGAGAGGACGTTGCTGGTGGCCAGGGTATCGGCGCCGCCAAAGACCCGGTCGGAGAGCAGGATGGCGTCATCCACCCCCAGTGCCAGGGCCTTCTTGAGCGTGGCCTCGGCGTTGGGGGGCCCCATGGAGATGGCGGCCACGCGGCAACCGAAGCGGTCCTTCAGGCGAAGCGCCTCTTCCAGGGCATGGGTATCGTAGGGGTTGACAATAAAAGGAATCCCCTCGCGCACCAGGGTATTGGTGACCGGGTCGATCTGGACCTGGGTGGTGTCGGGAACCTGCTTGATACAGGCTACTACGAGCATGAGGAACCTCGGCGGACAAAGATTGTCGGTAATTTACCTTTACGTCAAAAGCAGATCAAGCGGAAATATTGCGGATAAGAGCAAGAATGACTGCACTCAGTCATGGAACAAAAAAGCCTGGGCTGAAATAGCCAGGCTCCGGTGCCCCTGCTCTTTTGCACCGTAGCAAAGCACGAAGCATACCCATTTGACGAAAATCAAAAAACAGGAAAAACAACGGCACAATTTTAGTATCGCTAAAAAATATTCACCTCTGTGCCAATAGCATTGGCACAGATGATTAAAACATGGTCAGGCCAGTGGTCAAAAGTATACAATCGAACCTGCCATTTGTCTCTCATGGATTGCATTGTTGCTTATTGTATAAGCATTTCCGTATTATTCAAGGACTTATAACCTGGACTATTCCGTCGATGCCCATCCGGCTATCCCGCGCCGTTCATTGGCTGTGCCACCCCTTTCTCCTTGACGCTGCCGGCATGAAGGGGCTAAAACGGATTCATGGACCTCCTCAAACACCTCAACCCGCCCCAGAAAGAGGCCGTACTGCACGGCGAGGGGCCGCTCCTGATCCTGGCAGGCGCCGGATCGGGCAAGACCCGCGTCATCACCCACCGCATCGCCCACCTGATCCATGACCAGGGGGTACATCCCAGGAACATCCTGGCCGTGACCTTCACCAACAAGGCGGCCAGGGAAATGGCCGAGCGGGTCCAGCGCCTGCTGGCCAGCGGCGATGCCCCCCAGATATCCACCTTTCATGCCGCCTGCGGCCGCATCCTGCGCCGGGAGATCCACCATCTGGGTTACGAATCCTCATTCGCCATCTACGACGACCGCGATTCCGAGCGCCTCCTGAAGGACGTGCTGGCCGAACTGGACCTGGACGAGAAGCGTTTCCCGACCAAGGTCATCGGCGCCCGGATCGACGATTACAAGAACCGCGGCCTGTTCCCCGGGGATATCGACTCCGTCGCAA
This sequence comes from Desulfuromonadales bacterium, assembly GCA_015688915.1. Classification (GTDB taxonomy): domain Bacteria; phylum Desulfobacterota; class Desulfuromonadia; order Geobacterales; family Pseudopelobacteraceae; genus JACPFJ01. The sequence continues at coordinate 37,061 of JAATGX010000211.1, read as the reverse complement.
CCGGCGATATCTTCAACGAACGGGTCGTGCAGATCTATGCCGCCTACCAGCAGCGGCTGCAGAAGTGCAATGCCCTGGATTTCGGCGACATGCTGATCCAGACCGTGCGGCTCCTGGAGGAATTCCCCGAGGTGCGCCGCCAGTACCAGGAACGCTTCCAATGGATCCTGGTGGACGAATACCAGGACACCAACCCGGTGCAGTACAAACTGATCCGCCTGCTGGCCGGAGAACGCCGCAACCTCTGCGTCGTGGGGGATGACGACCAGTCCATCTACTCCTGGCGTGGCGCCGATATCCGCAATATCCTGGAGTTCGAGAAGGACTTTCCCGGCGTCAAGGTTATCCGGCTGGAGCAGAACTACCGTTCCACCGCCACCATACTCAAGGCGGCCGGCGAGGTGGTCAAACAGAACTTCGGGCGCAAGGGGAAGACCCTCTGGACAGAGAACCCGGAAGGAGAACGGATCGTCTATCAACGGGTAGAATCGGACCGGGAGGAGGCGCGCTTCGTCAGCCGCGAGATCGGCCGGTTGCGGGGGCGAGGGGTGCCGCTGGAGGAGATGGCCGTCTTCTACCGCACCAACGCCCAATCACGGCTGGTGGAAGAGGCGTTGGTGTCAGAGGCGCTTCCCTACCACATCGTCGGCGGCGTCAGGTTCTATGCCCGCATGGAGGTCAAGGACATCCTGGCCTATCTGCGTGTGCTGGACAATCCGGCCGACGAGATCTCGCTGAAACGGATCATAAATGTCCCGGCGCGCGGGATCGGCGCCACCACCGTGGACCGGATCGCCGCCCTGGCCGGCAGGCAGGGGAGCAGTTTTTACGCGGCGTTGCAGGTCGCCGGCCAGGGCGGCGTCCTGGCTGCCGGGCCGCAGGGCAAGGTGGCCGGCTTTGGCGCCCTGCTGGCACATTTCCGGGAGGTGAGCGGAATGGCCGTTCTGCCGGAACTGGCCCGCACCGTGATGGAGGAGAGCGGCTACCTGACCCGCCTGAAGGAGAGTCGCGACGATGGCGACGCCGAACGGCTGGAGAACCTGGAGCAATTGCTGGCGGCCATGGAAGAGTTCACCGAAAAGAACCCCGAGGCAGGCCTGTCGGAGTTTCTGGAACAGGTGTCGCTGGTCTCGGACCTGGAACAGGGGGAGAGCGGCAAACCGTCGGTAACCCTGATGACCCTGCACGCCGCCAAGGGACTGGAATTCCGGGCGGTCTTCATGATCGGCATGGAGGAGCGGCTCTTTCCCCATATCCGCGCCCTGGACGATCTGGACGGCATGGAGGAGGAACGCCGCCTCTGCTACGTGGGCATGACCCGTGCCCGGGAGCGGCTCTACCTGCTCAACGCCCGCCGCCGCTACCTGTTCGGGCAGGAACAGGTCAACGCGCCGTCACGCTTCCTGAAGGATATCCCGGCCGAATTGCTGAACGAGGAGGGGAGCGACCGCGGAGGCGAACCATCCGGCGCCTATGCCACGCCCTACCCGGCGCACAATCTGGCCGCAGCCGCCAAATTTTCCCAATCCAACGACATTGAGATCATTCCCGAGCCGCCCGATGAGCACGAAGGGGCCTTTATCGGCATGCGGGTACGGCATGGCAAGTTCGGGGTGGGGGACATCAGGAAGATCGAGGGGACGGGTGAAGGACAAAAGGTCATTGTCTGGTTCACCTCGGTGGGGCCGAAGAAGCTGATGCTCCGTTTTGCCGGGCTGGAGCGGGCCTAGGGGTAACCGGCAACGGGCGCTTTATCTATGTTTGCCACGGTGTGCCGTGAAACACACACCAGCTTTTCCTGTTCGTTATAAATCCTGATTTCCCAGATTTGAGTCGTAGTTCCCACATGGATCGGTTTCGTCACACCGACAACCCACCCGCCGGTTACCGGACGAATGTGATTTGCGTTTATTTCGAGCCCGACAACAGTCCTCTTTTCCTTGTCCACACACAATCCCGCCGCCACACTGCCCAGGGTCTCCGCCAGTGCCGCCGAAGCCCCGCCATGGAGGATCCCGTTTGGCTGTTTCGTTCTGTGATCAACCGGCATCCTTGCCTTGAGAAAATCATCGCCAATCTCCAGATATTCGATTCCCAGATGCTCCATCAAGGTATTTTTCGATCTTTCTTTCAGGTAATCCAGGGTTACCGGGGTTTTCCAGAGGGTCATTTTTTGCTTCCTCGCTATCCGCAATTCTCGTTGGCTGATGGTAGTACATGACGAGCCCCGCGGGGGCGGCCAGGGCGGCCGCCCCCGGAGTGTCGAACACCGTCGGCACTCCGGGGCGCCCCGCATTCCCCTAATGAATCTGCTCCACCAGGTAGTTCTGAGGCCCCATCTGCTTGATCTGGTCAAGCTGCGCCTCAAGCTCGTCAATGTGCGTCTCCTCATCCTTGAGGATCGCCTCCAGCAGTTCCCGGGTACCGTTGTCACCCACCTTCGCCGCCAGCTTGATGCTCTCGTTATACCCTTTGATGGCCACCTCCTCGGCGTCCCAGTCGTTGCTGTGTATCTTGGGCACCTCGGGCCCGATATGCACCTTGTTGAGATTGCTCACGATGGGTCGGCCATCCAGGAAGAGGATGCGGGCGATCAGCTTCTCGGCGTGCTTCATCTCGTCGATGGCCCGCTTCTCGATCATCTTGTGCAGACGCTCATAGCCCCAGTTGTCGCACATCTCGGAATGGACCATGTACTGGTTGATGGCGGTCAACTCCTCGGCCAAACGCAGATTGAGATGTTCGATGATGCTTTCGTTTCCTTTCATGCTGGAATCTCCTTTCCTTTCGTGAATGGATGCCCTCCACCCCTCGGCGGGAAAACGGGGACGGAAGATGCTTCTATTGAAGCAGACTTCCGGCTCTCGTCAAGCGGGGAAGATGATTGTCGCCGCCCTGGCCGGGATACGGGCTGTTCACTCCGTTGACGACACGATCCGCAGGTACTCCCGCTCGCTGACCAATTCCCGCGTATCCTCCACCCGGTCGGGGAACAGCAGTCCGTTGATATGGTCGAACTCATGCTGGAAGACACGGGCGATAAAACCATCCAACTCCGCCTCCCGCACCGTTCCAGTGCGGGTCAGGTAACGTACGCCGATATGCGTGCTGCGCGACACCAGGCCGCGAATGCCGGGCACGCTCAGGCATCCTTCCCATCCCTTTTCGGTTTCTTCTGATCTCAGGAGCAGTTCCGGGTTGAGCATGGCGGTCGGCTCCATGTCCGGGGCGTGGGGATAACGGGGATTGGGGCGAGAGGCAACGATAAACAGCCGTAACGGTTCATGGACCTGGGGCGCGGCAATGCCGACGCCGTTGGCCTCGACCATCGTGGCCAGCATGTCGTCGATCAGGGCCTGGATGACCGGGTCGGCCGGGTTCTCGATGATACGGGTTTCCCGGCGGAGGATCGGATGGCCTATCTGGGCGATCTGGCGCAGGATGGGCATGGGAAGTCTCCTTCGTCAATTGGCGGTTATGTTCAAATCATCTCCCGCGCCTTCAACTCGGCCTTGAACCAGGCATATACCACCGGCGCCGCAATCAGGCCCGCAACACCAAAAACCGCCTCCATGGCAAGCATGGCGCACAACAGCTCCCAGGCGCGGGCATGCACCTCACTGCCGACGATGCGCGCATTGGTGAAATACTCAAGCTTGTGGATCAGGATCAGAAAAACGACCGAGGCGGCTGCCACGCCCAGCGAGTTGCCGAGGCTGATAATCACTATGGCGGCGTTGGAGACCAGATTGCCGATGACGGGGAGCATGCCGGTAATGAACGTGAGCGGGATAAGAACCGTCAAGAGCGGCAGTCGAACGCCGAACAACGGCAGGATCAGCACCAGGTAAACCGCGGTGAGGATGGTGTTGAGACCGGAGATCTTTACCTGGGCAAACACCACCTTTTCGAAGGCATCCGCCAGCCTTTGCGTCCTGAGATGCAGTGCAGCGGCCAGGGGCGGCCAATTTTCGGACCCGTCGAAATGGTGGAGAGCGGTCATGCCGCCGACCACCATGCCGAGCAGCACATGGGCGAAGGTCTTGAACCCCGCCATACCCACGGCGGAGATATTTCGGCCATGTTCACGCAGTATGGCCGTAACCTGCTCCCGTAGATCATCGACCGAATCGGGCAACACGGCCGCGATGTCGGCGGGAAGGGTGCGGCGCAGATTATCCAGGGTTTCGGCCGCAGCGGCCAACAGAGCGGCCATGCCATGGTGACTCCCCAGAAACGACCAGAAACCGATGCCAGCGCCGAACACCACCAGCATGGCGCAGGTCACAATGGCGGCCAGGGCCAGCTTGTGCGCCATGCCGCCCCAACGCGTGGGGAGCCGCCGGGCCAGTTTGACGGTCAGGACATGCACGGCCAAGCCGGCAAAGACCGCCGGCAGCAGATGAAAGTGCAGCACCAGCGGTACGACAAGGGCTGACAGCAGATAACTGGCCGCGATGGGGTCAAGACTCATTGCCATTCCTTTCAGACACTACGCGTTACTCAACTCCAACGCCCAGGCCGCCTTGTCCACCTTGGGCGGACTGTACAGACTCATCTTCATCAAAAGGAGCGCCGGGTCCGCGTCTACCAGTATCGCATCACGATTCTCCGACCGTATGAATCCCTCCTCGACCATATGGTCAAAAAAGCCCAGCAGGCGGTCGTAATAACCGTCAACATTCAAAATCCCGCACGGTTTTCCATGGATACCCAGTTGCAACCAGGTAAGGACCTCGACGAACTCCTCAATGGTGCCGATGCCGCCCGGCAGGGCGATGAAACCGTTTGAAAGTTCGGCCATGAGGGCCTTGCGCTCGTGCATCGACTCCACGATGCGGAGATCTTCCAAGCGGGTACAGGCGACCTCTTTTTCCGCCAGCAACCGGGGAATGACGCCGGTTACCCGGCCTCCGGCATCCAGGACGCTCCGGGCCAGTATCCCCATCAACCCGACACCGGCCCCACCGTACACCAGATCTATCCCCGTTTCCACCAGGGTACGGCCCAACTCCATCGCGGCCTTGGCATAGGCCGGCCGGGTACCGGGACTGGAACCGCAAAAGATGCAGATACGCTTCATAACCTCTCCCTTAGGTGCCGCCACGCCGCTGCGGTTTTTTCATTCAGCGACACGCGGGTTCTTTTCGTGCGCCGCCGACAAGTATCCACCTGACGGTGGTGCTTGTCAACGGTGTGTGCCGCGGAAGATGGCCGCTGTTCCCCCCTCAGCGGCACACCATTTTTGATGGTGCATGGCACCGAAATTCAAGCTTGACTTACTAGACAGACCGGTCTATTTTCGGCCCCATGGAAAAGAAAGACACACGGAGCACAATCATTAAGATCGGAACCGACCTGATCTCCCGCCAGGGGTTCAACGCCACCGGCATCGACGCGATTCTGAAGGAGGCTGGCATACCCAAGGGATCGTTCTACCACTATTTCAGGAGCAAAGAGGAATTCGGCCTTGCGGTGATCGACCGTTTTGCCGAACGTTTCGAGCAACGTCTCACCACATTTCTGAACGATGGGGGGGAGACGCCGCTCAATCGCATCCGTCACTTTCTGGAGGACAGCCTGGCTCGCGTGACGCAGAACCAGTGTACCAGGGGATGCCTGATCGGCAACCTGGGGCAGGAAATGGCCGACCTGAACGAACGCTTTCGCGAACGGCTGGAGAGCATCTTTCAAATATGGCGGGAACGCTTCGCCGCATGTCTGCACGAGGCGCAACAACGCGGAGAACTCCCCGGAAGCATCGACCCGAACGTGGCGGCCGGCTTTATCCTCTCCGGCTGGGAAGGGGCGATCCTGCGCAGCAAGGTAATGAAATCGCCCGGGCCGATGCGTGACTTTATTGAGGTTCTGTTTGCCACGACGCTACAATAAGAGAGTTATTTTTTCCGGGGCCGGTGACGACCGGCCTGATCTGTAGTTCATACCATCACCACACCATAAGGGAGGAACAGATGAAACAATCGCTGGGAGCAAAGACATTGGCTACGCCGAGCCCGGTCTGGCTGGTCGGGACCTATGATGACGAGGGAAAAGCAAACATCATGACGGCAGCCTGGGGCGGCATCTGCTGTAGCGATCCCCCCTGCGTCACCGTATCGCTGCGCAAGGCGACCCACAGCCATGCCGCCATCAAGGCCCGCGGGGCTTACACGGTCAGCATTCCGTCCGAGGCGCAGGCGGCCGGGGCCGATTATGCCGGCATCGTTTCCGGCCGCGACGTGGACAAGTTCGCCGCCTGCGGATGGACACCGGTGCGGAGCGAACTGGTGGATGCGCCCTATGTGGGGGAAGCGCCGCTGGTGGTGGAGTGTCGACTGCTCCACATCCTGGAGATCGGCCTGCACACCCAGTTCGTGGGCGAGATCCTGGATGTGAAGGCGGATGAGGCGGTGCTGGGGGCAAAGGGTTATCCCGACATCACCAAGGTGAAACCGCTGATCTGGGACACGGCCCACAGGGGTTATTACGGCATCGGCGCCTTCTTGGGAAAAGCATGGGAGATCGGCAAATCCATTGCCAAATGAAGATCATCAGCCCAGGTTTATGAGACGAAAGGAGATGAGGATGGAAGAGCACATTCGTAACGAGATCGCACGCTTTGTCCGGGAAGACCCGGCAAATCGTTTCCCGGATGGCGAAGAGCCCTATTTCGACGAACCGCTGGTCGGCTTCGCTACGGCCGACGATCCGCTTTTCAGCGAGTATAAGACGATCATAGGCGACTTTCATCGCACCCCGCAAGAGGTCATGGAAAGCGCCTTCGGAGATAGCATTCACGCAGGCGCGGTTATAAGCTGGGTCCTGCCGATCACGAGGCAGACACGGGAAAGTAACCGCCGTGAGACCATCTACCCTTCCCAGGAATGGGCACGGACCAGGGCATTCGGCGAGCAGTTCAATACCGCGCTCCGCAAGCACCTGACCGCCTTTCTCACAGAACAGGGACAGCGGTCGGTCGCCCCGCAGCTTGCTCCGGGCTGGAGCTCGCTGGAGGACCCGCTCGTCGGCATCGCCTCCACCTGGTCGGAGCGTCACGCCGCCTATGCGGCCGGACTTGGCACCTTCAGCCTCAACGGCGGATTGATTACCCGGCGGGGAATCGCCCACCGCTGCGGCAGTGTGGTGACCGACCTCACCCTGACCCCGACACCACGCGCTTATAGCACGCGGGGAGAGTGGTGCCTCTTCCTGTCAAATGGCAGTTGCGGTGCCTGCATCAGCCGCTGTCCGGTCAATGCGGTCCTCCCCGGGGAGCGGGATAAAATAGCCTGCCGCGAGCATGTCTATGGAACCATCCCCAAGGCGGTGGCCGAGCGCCATGGTGTCGCGGAAACCGGTTGCGGCCTCTGCCAGACCAAGGTACCCTGCGAAGGTCAAATCCCGACCGGCGTGAAACAAGCCTAAACGACGCCCTGGACAGGCGAAAGCCGTTCCGACTGTCCCCGACCGCTGAAAGAGATTCATGGAATCACAACCACCCCATCACGCACGCCAGGTGCTGATCGGTTGCGGCATCGGCTTGGTCTGTTTTTTAGGCACCTACATGCGGATCCCGGTGCTGCCGCTCTTTGCGGCATCCCGGGGAGCAGGAACCGACCAGGTGGGGATGATCAACGCAGCCTTCATGCTGTCGGCCGGGTTCCTGGCCATCCCCGCCGGGCTCCTTTCCGACCGTCTCGGCCGGCGACCGATGCTGTTGGGCGGACTGTTGCTCATGTCGGTTTCGTCGCTGCTGATCCCCCTCAGCACCGGCCCACTGGCAATGGCCGCCATTTACCTGCTGTTTGGCATCGGGTTGGCCGCCTTCACCCCCACCATGATGTCCTTCATTGCCGACGTCGCCCCCCGTTCACAGTTGGGACGCGCCTATAGCTGGTACACCACGGCGGTCTATCTCGGCATGACCTTCGGCCCGGCGGCCGGTGGCCTGTTGGGCCGTGCCTGGGGGCTGGGACAGGTTTTTCTAGTATCGGGAGGCTTGATATTCCTGGCCTTCCTGATTTCCCACGTATTTTTGCCAAAGAGGATGATCCACAGCCGCGCCAAGGAGCGGAAGATCTCCCTCCGCAGTTCGCTCTCCATTCTGCTGCACAACCATCGCTTGCTGGCAGGCCTTTTGGGCACCCTCGGCGGCTGTTTCGGTTTCGGGATGTTTGTCACGTTCCTGCCGCTGCACGCCAAGGCCCAGGGACTCGACGCCGGCCACGTGGGCATCGTCTTCGCGGCCCAGGCCCTGGCCAACGCCCTGCTGCGCATCCCCTTCGGCCGCCTGAGCGACCGTCTCGACCGTGGTCTGACGTCGTTCGCCGGCTTGATCGTCTTTGGAATCGCCCTGGGTATGACCGGTATGTTCAGCGGCGTTGTTATCCTGTCGGCCTGCGCCGCCCTGCTCGGCCTTGGCATGGGGGTCGGCTTCACCGCCCTGGGTGCGCTGGTGGCCGAAGTTGTGTCGCAGGAGCAACGGGGACTGGCCATGGGACTCTATAACAGTTGCATCTACCTGGGGATGATGCTGAGTTCCGCCACCATGGGAGGCATGATTCGGGTGATCGGCTTCAGAAATGGATTTATCCTGGCAGGAGCGATATCCCTGACGCTGACGCTGGTGTTTTTCGTGCTGTACCGTAGCGTTTCCGACCCAGCACAGGGAGCGCAGGCGGCATAGACAACGTGCTCACAATGCCACGCCGTGCAGGTCGCGCCGGTGGTAGCGCCAGGCAAAGGCCGCTCCACGGAAATACCAGTCGAGCAGGAACACCCCCCATACGGCATACAGCGAAAGGTGCAGCCATCCCACCGCCACCCACGACAACGCCACCCGTATCCCCCACATGGCAAGCAGCGTCACGATGAAAACATAGAACGTGTCGCCCGTTCCGCGCAGGCTGCCGGCGTAGACGAAGGAAACCGCCAGAGGCATCTGGGCAAAGGCCACCAGCCGCAGAAAGACGCACCCTTTTGCAATGACGTCCGGGTCAGGGGTGAACAGCCCCACCAGGTACCGGGGCACAAGCAGGAAGGTCAGCGCCATGACGCCCATGACCGCGAGTGCCAACCGCAGCGCCTCGTTGTGGCTGATACGCGCGCGTTTGACCTTTCCCGCCCCCAGCGCCCGCCCCATCAGCGAGGCGGCTGCAATACCCATTCCCGCGCCCGGCATGAAGGAGAGCGATTCGATGGAGACGCCGATCTGATGAGCGGCATAGGCGCTGGTGCCGTAGCCGATGATGAAGCTGGAATAGAACAACTGGCCGCTCTGCTGGGCGATGCGCTCCAGGGCCACCGGCCACCCCATCCGCCAGATTCGGCCGAACAACGCGCCATTCGGCCGGCCGAACGAGATGAATTTCAGACGGATCGCCTGGACCAGCAGATAGCCGAAGCCGATACATTCGGAAACATTGATGGCTATGGCCGCCCCCTTGACCCCCAGGGCGGGGAGGCCGAATTTGCCGTAGATCAACGGCCACGCCAGGACAACATGGAGTATGTTGACCACGATGATGGCCTCCATGGGGGTACGGGTGTTGCCGGTGCCGTGCATGATGGCCGAGAGGACGTTGAGGCCGGTGGTGAAGATCAAGTAAAGAAAAACCAGGCAGATATACTCGGAGGCCATGGCCAGTACGTCCGACCTCGCGCCCATCAGGCGTGCCAGATCGCCACCCCACAGGCCGCCCGCCGCCGAGCAGACCGCTGTCAGGGCCAGGCATGCCAGAACGGCCGAGAAGGCAGCATCCCGCGCTTCCCTCCGTTGTCCGCCCCCCCACATATGGGCGATCACCACCGTAGCGCCGGTGGAAAGCCCCCAGAATACGGTCATGACGACGAAGACCAGCAACTGGCCGAGTCCGGTGGCAGCGATGGCCGCGGCTCCCAATCCGCCGGTAAGGAAGATATCGACTATTGCCACCAACCGTTGAAACAATGAGGAAAGCAGTACCGGCAGGGAGAGACGGAATACATCGCGGCGGATGGAGATCGGCTTGCGGCGGATTGGAGTGGATGTGCCAGGAAACGACATGAATCCTTTATATGACCGGACAATTGGAAGGTCAATGCATTTCCTGATGGGCGCTGATCTCCGCCAACAGTGCCCACGTGACAAGTCCCCCTTTGAAAAAGGGGGATGTAGGGGGATTTGCCTTTGACGGCGCACCTTCAAATCCCCCCTGACCCCCCTTTTTCAAAGGGGGGGACGCTTGACGGAAGATCAGCGCGCATCAGAATTAATACTTGATTTCAAAAAAAAGGCGGAGCCTTTTGGCCCCGCCTCCACACAAGATGAGTCGTCTGTATCCGTCTTAACTCAGATAATCCAGCAGCGACAACTGGGTAACCTTGGCCGTGGCCGATAGCGATGCCTGGAAAGCGGTCTGCTGCTGGGTCAGTTCAACTGCCAGTTTTGCATAGTCGACATTCTGGGTATTACCGGCGATCGTTTCCAGGGTATTCTTGTTGTTCGCATTCATGGTGGTGGCATTGTCAAGCCGCGTCAGGCGCGACGCCACCTCGGTCTGGGCCTTGGTTATCTGGTCTGCCCCGTCTTCAAGCGCGTTGGCTCCGGCTTGAATGCCAGTCACATCATTGGCCGACACGGCCGTGATCAGATCGTCCAAGGTCTTGAGGATATCGGTTGTTCCATAAGGTGAAGCAGGGGTGGCCGTGCTGGTCCCATTGAGGATCTGATTGCCGGGGATGCTCATCGACTGGGTGGCGGACTGTCCGATCTGCACATTCAGGATGGTTGAGTCACCTGCATAAGAGGACGAGGTCTGGCTAAAGGGGGTCGCGCCATTGGCGCCGCCAAAGACATATTGGTTTCCCAACTGGGTGTTGCCGTAGTCCACCAACGTCTTTTTCAGGGTGGTCAGTTGTTCGGCCACGTTCGCACGCTCGGTTGGATCGGTGGTGCCGCTGGCTATGGTGGAGATCAGCGTTTTTGCCTGCTGCATGGTGTCGGCCATCCCCTGCAGGGCCGTGCTGGAAACCTGGAGAAACGTGCTGGCCTTGGTGATATTGCTGGAATACTGGTCGCCGGCCTTGAGCTGGTCGCTGAGCGAGAGCAGCAGGCTGGCGCCGATGGGATCATCGCTGGGACGGTTGATGTTGGCACCCGTGGCCGACAGTTCCTGAAGCTTGTCAAGCTTGGCGCGGCCCTGCTGAAGGTTGTAGATGGAATTCTGGGCGGTGATGTTCTGAGTAATGCGCATGACGTATCTCCTATCGTATGAGGCCGAGCACGGTGTCCATCATATCGGTCGCGGTGGTAATAATTTTAGCCGATGCCTGGTAGGAACGTTGGTATTGCACCAGATTGGTCAGTTCTTCATCCAGCGACACCCCGGAATTGGATTCCCGGAGCGTCGACAACTGTTGGGTAAAGGCCGTATCCTGGGATACGGTATTCTGGGCCGACTGGACATCCAGACCAACCTTGCTGACCAGGCCGTCGTAATAGCTGTTGAAGGTAGCCGATCCACTGGTGAAAGAGATTGCGGCGTTCTGTAATTGAGCAAGGGCAACGGCGTTGCCGTTATCACTGGACGAGGCGGCGCTCGACGAGGCGGCGATCTTATTGGCGTCGGTGATACCCAATGTAATCGTTGCGGCATCCGTACCTGGAGGGTTGGTTGTCACATCAAAGAAATCACCTCCCGGAGCCCCGCTGCTATCAAAGCCCGCTGCGTGCTGCGCATTCACCGCGGTGACTATCTGGTCCGCCAACTCGTTCACCTGGCCAAGATAGCCGGGGATGATCGTATCGCGCAACCCCAGGGTTGCGCCCAATTCTCCGAGACTGTTGTTCGTCCCTCCCACAGTTGCGGTGATTTTGGTGTCCGTGGCAGGAGCATTCGCCGGAGGAGGATTTCCCACGGCCGTCAGGTAGATGTCATTGGCTGTGGTTCCGCCGGCGTTGTCGGTGTACATGGTCGCATACTGGACGCCACTTACCAACGCCTGACCACCGCCCCCGCCAGCGGTTGTGCTGAGATTCACATCCACGGTCCCGTCGCTATTTTCCTTGTAACTGATCCCCACCTCGGTACTCAGGTTGCGTATCAATAAATCGCGCTGATCCTTGAGTTCGTTGGCATTGCCGCTGACCTGCTGGGTGATCTTGATCTGGCTGTTAAGTTGGGCGATGTTCTTGAGCGTGGCGCTTATGTCGGCCGTGAGCGGGACAAGCGCGTCGTCCTGGGCCTTGGCTGTGTTGGTGAGCGTGGTGCTGACCGAGTTGAAGTTATCCACCAGAATCTGCGCGCGGGACAGGACCGTCTGGCGCTCGGTGGCGCCGGCCGGGTTCAGGGTCAGATCCTGCCAGGCTCCGAAGAACTTCGTGATGGCGTCACCCAGGCCGTCATTGGCAACCTCGTTGAAAGCCGGCTCGATCTGTTGCAGCACATTGGACTTTGTCGTGTCATTGCCTTGGGTGGACTGGGCCGTTACCAGTTGCTGCTGCAGCAGCCCGTCGTAGTAGCGGTCAACCGAAGCGAGGCGGACGCCATTACCCAGGGTAAACCCGTTGCTGGGCGAGGTGGGCGCGGTTTCCAGAACAACCTGCTGCCGAGAATAGCCTTCCGTATTGACGTTGGCGATGTTTTGCCCGGTAACGGCAATGGCTGTCTGAAATACGCCGACACCGGACTTGCCGATCTCCATTATTGAGTTGAGACTCATCTCATGCCTCCCTGTTGATCATAACCGCACCGGTTTGCTGTCTTCGCTGATACCCTCCGGAAGCACCGTAGACAGTAGACTGGTTGAGTATCTGCGCCAAAAAATTCAGTGAATTGCTCACCGTTGCCACAAAGCGTTCCGCGATGTCGCGGTTCAGCATCGCCGTCTGCTGTATCTTTTCCGCCAGACGGTTCAACTCTTGGTGCAACCGGGGGATTTCCTCATCCCCCTGTTTTCCCAACAAGCCGGCCACGTCCCCCAAAGAGGCGTCCGGCGGCAGCTCCAAGCTGACAGCCGCCTCCGCGATCGCCTGGCGAAGAGGGGCGGTATGCTCATCGATGCGTGCCACCACGCCCTCTTTCAGATCGTTGATCTCCGTCATGGCGTCAAGGCTTATGCCGGCCAGTTCAGGTGTCTCGCGCTCCAACAGGGCGAAGAGTTCTTCCAGCAAGGCCACCTGCGTGGAAAGCGTATCATTGAGCCGTCGTATCGTCATTCATCCATCTCCGGCGTCCGCTTCGGGGACAGTTCCCGCAGGGTCTGTGGGGTGATTGTCCCGCCGTTTTTACGGCTTTCCTGCCTGATGATCTCTTTTTCGACCTGCTTCGCCAGCCCCATCCCACCACGTTTTGCCACTGCCATGGCATATTCCTGATCAAGCATGGAGCGGTAGACCTCTTCGCCATGTCCGCCGCCGGTCAGTTTGTCTTCCGGAACGGTTGAGCGCATGGATTTCAACATCATGCCGACAAAAAGCGCTTCAAAATCCTGGGATACCTTCCGTGCCTGAAGGCGTTGTTTGTCACTCAGGCCGGCAGCGCCATTGCCCTGCCGTTGCAGTTGGCGGGCCTTTTCGGCGGCTCCATCGCCGACAGTCGGAATATTTTGGGGGATGCCGATATCCATGGGTCTTTCTTTCTTATCGCCGCAATACCATAATTCTTGAGTCCGAATGCCTCTACATGATCATGAGGTCGGCCTGTAACGCCCCCGACGCCTTGACGGCCTGCAAAATTCCGATCAGGTCGCGAGGGGTCACCCCCAACAGGTTGAGCGCCCGGACCACATCACCGATGCTGGCCCCTTCGGGCATTACCGTCAACCGGCGCGACTCCTCCTGCACCTTCAGGTCGGTCCGGGGTACGACAACAGTGGTGCCGCCGGTACTGAGCGGACCGGGCTGGGAGACCTGGGGCGTCTCCTTGATCACCAGCGACAAGTTGCCGTGGGAGACTGCCACCGTGGAGATGCGGACGTTCTCGCCCATCACGATGGTGCCGGTGCGTTCGTTGAGCACCACCTTGGCCGGGATATCCGGCCTTACCTCCAGAGTCTCCAGCGAAGCCACGAATTCCACGGTGCGGTTGACGTACTCCTCGGGAATCTTGAGTGAGACCGTACCGGGATCGACCGTCGTGGCCACCGGAGACCCGAACTTGTCGTTGATGGCAGTGGCGATGCGGGATGCCGTGGTAAAGTCCGCTTGGCCAAGATTGAGCCGCAGGGTTGACTTGCCGGCCAGCGCATTGGGCAACTCCCGCTCCACCAGCGCTCCGTTGGGTATTTGCCCGGCCGTGGGATGATTCTTCTGGGCGCTGGCCCCCTGGCCGGCAAAAGCAAAGGCGTTGGTCAGCACGGAGCCCTGGGCGACGGCATAGGTTTGATTATCCCCCCCCTTGAGCGGCGTCATGACCAGGGTGCCCCCTGATATGCTCGTGGCGTCACCCATGGACGAGACCAGTACGTCCACGCGGTTACCCTGCTTGGCAAAAGGGGGCAATGTGGCGGTCACCATGACGGCGGCCACGTTCTTTACGGTAATGTCGGCGCGATTGATCGTCACTCCCATGCGTTCCAGCATGTTGACCATCGACTGCACGGGAAACTTGGTTTGTTGACCGTCACCACTGCCGTTCAGCCCCACCACCAGACCGTAGCCCACCAACTGGTTGCTGCGCACCCCGTCAAAGGCGGCTATATCCTTGATGCGGATGGCATGGGCGTTGGAAAGAGGCAGCAGGAGCAAAGCACAGACAAAAATAATTCTCTTCATGAGTTCTACCTTTAGTTCCCCCTCCCTTGACGGGAGGGGGTTAGGGGGTGGGTGAAGCTGCAATATGCTGATTTCATGGCAACCTCCCCCCCACCCTAACCCTCCCCCGCCAAGGGGGAGGGGATTAGTATGCGTTGTTCTAAGTGGTACACAGTGCTAGAATGGCCAGATTTTGTCGATAATGTTCATCAGCCACCCCGGGCTCTGGCGGTCGGAAATGATCCCCTTGCCGGTGTAGCTGATCTTGGCGTCAGCCACGAAAATGGAGTTCACGGTATTGTCGGTGTTGATGTCACGCGGCCGCACAACCCCTTCGAGGACTATTTCCTGGTCCTCATTGTTGACCTTGATGTTGCGGCGTCCTTCAATAAGCAGGTTGCCGTTTGCCAGCACATCGATCACCTTTGCGGAAATGGTGGCAGTGAGGCTTTCCGTGCGCGAGGTGGAGCCGGAGCCTGCATACTTGGAATCCACGTTGGCGTTGAGCAGTTGGGATAAATCCATATTGTTTGTCAATATGCCGGACTTCTCAAGCCCTAGAAGGTTGGGCATGCCCGCGCTGAGCGCCGTACTGCGGCCTGTCGCCGTATCGGCTTGTTTGGAGGCGTTGGAAATCTCGGAAACGACGATGGTAACGACGTCGCCCTTGCGACGGGCCTTGAAATCATCGATCATGCCGGTCGAGGAGGACTGCCAGATGGAACCGCCGGAGTAGTCCGCCGCCGGCCTCTGCAATTGCTCGTCAAAGCGGCTTGTCTTTACTTCCGTCTTCTGTACCGCGCAGCCGACCATAAAACAGAGTAAAAGTATGGGGATACAGCGTTTCATAAAAAATCCTTCTGCCATGGGCATCTTAAAAACCTACCTGTACCGTTGTCGCATTGACGACGCGCGCCGGAATATCCTTGAGGGAATTGAGGTTTTGGACCAGGATGATATCCCCTTCGGCGCCCGAATTTTTGGCCTTTCCAGCCACGGAGACTTTCATCACCGCATTCTCGGCCACAATTGTCACCATCTGGCCGGACTTGACGAGCGGCACTTTCTCCAGTTGATCGGTCCGCACCACGGCATTGGCCTTGATCGTTATACGGGTCTGTTTGCCGACGACGTCACCGGCATTTCCGGCAAACGTGCCCGATACTGCGGCAATCTCCCGCTTCTGAACGGCAATATCCGTACCGGAAATGACTGCGCCTCGATCGAGCTGCCGGAGCGCAACCACCATGTCGGCAAGCGCTTCAACCTCAACCCGTACGGAGGAATTACTCACCACCCGATCACCCAGACGAGCCAGCACGGCCAGACTGGCGGTGCCCCACCCTTCCCATTGCCGGGGGGCCATGACCTCATATTCCAATGCGCCCTCCGGCAACTTGAGATTGCCGTTGATGGATATCCGCTTGATACGGATTTCATAGCCAAGGTTGGCTGTTTTTTGTTTGATGTAGGCGGTCACCGCTGCCTTGATTTCGGCGTCGCGATCGGCGGCCTTCGGAGCGGGCCGTTGCTCGGCCCGGCAGAGAGGCGCACAGAGAAGCATGCACACCCACACGATGGTAATCGTTCGAAAAATCATGACCATTCTCTCAATATCGTCCCGCTATTCGTTGACATACCGTCAAGAGCCGCGCAATCTGCCCGGCCTCATCAACGGGCACAATGATTACCGTTTCAGGTTATTGGCTGTCTGGAGCATCTCATCCGCCGCCTGCACCGCTTTGGAATTGACCTCATAGGCGCGCTGGCCCGTGATCATGTTGACCATCTCCTCCATCACGCTGACATTGCTCATTTCCAGAAAATACTGCGCGATGGTGCCTAAACCGGTTTGACCCGGCGTTCCGGTCGTGGGTGCTCCGGATGCCTCGGACTCGATGAAGAGATTCTTGCCCTGGGCCGAGAGTCCTGCCGGGTTGGAAAATAAAACAAGCTGGATGTTCCCCACCTGTGTCGGGGTGTTCTGGCCGGCCTGCAACACCGAAACCGTGCCGTCATTACCGATGCTGGTCTTGGTGGCATTGGCGGGAATGGTGATGGCGGGCAGCAGAGGGTAGCCGTCGGAGGTCACCACCCGGCCCGTGTTGTCCTTCTTGAAGGCCCCCGAGCGGCTGTAGGCGGTGGTGCCGTCGGGGAGCTGTATCTGGAAAAAACCGTCACCTTCGATGGCCATATCCAGTTCATTGCCGGTCTGGGAGAAGTCGCCGGTGGTAAAGATCTTGGTTACGGCGGCCAGGCGTGACCCGAGGCCGATCTGGATGCCGGTGGGAACCTGGGTGGTATTGGTGGAGGGGGAACCGGTGGTCTTCAGGTTCTGATACATCAGGTCCTGGAAATCGGCCCGGCTCTTCTTGAAACCGGCCGTATTCACGTTGGCCAGGTTATTGGCCACCACGTCGATACTCTTCTGTTGCGATTCCATCCCGGATGCTGCCGTCCATAACGCACGTATCATCTTTCAACTCCTTTTTATCTATTGTCTGTAACCAGGTAGTTGTTTACAAATGCCCCAAGTCAGTGGTCGCCTTGGCAGCCATATCATCATATCCCTTGACAACCTTGGAGCAGGCCTCAAAGTAGCGGCTGGTCTCGATCATCAGCACCATCTCGCCGATCGTCTCCACATTGGACCCCTCCAAATGCCCCTGACGGATTTCAGCCTTTGCCGCCGGCTGGGCGGCAACCTGGGGGTCCGCAGCGGTGAACAGGGCTCCGGACGCCTTCACCAAGTTGTACGGTTTGGGGAAATCCATGATACTGATGGTGTCCGCCGGAGTTCCGTCAACAGTGACCAGCCCCGTGGAATCAATGTCGACCTGGCTCCCCTGGATTCTGATGGCACCCTGCTGACCCATGACCGGGTAACCATCCGCCGTCACCAGGGTACCATCGGCGGCAAGATGAAAATTCCCCTGACGGGTATAGGCTGGCCCCTCGGGAGTGGTGACCGTGAAGAAACCGTCGCCATCAATGGTGAGATCGAGGGGATTGCCGGTCTGGGTCACGGGGCCCTGTGAATAATCGATATACATGTTGTCCTTCTGCAAGATGGGATCGGCCGTGGTCCCTTCGGGGAAGACAGGCGGGTTCACGGGTCCATTCAGCATGCTTTCGAAATTCATCTTGTCTTTCTTGAAACCGGGGGTATTGACATTGGCCAGGTTGTTGCTGATGATATCCAGCCTCTTCATTGCCGCTATATTGCCCGATAATGCCGAATACATGCCGCTGTTCATGTGTAATTCCTCCTAGTTCTTGTGCAACCGCAACTTGGCTCGCAACCTGACCATGGCCTGGCTCAGTAATTGCGAAATGCGGGACTCGGTAAGTCCAAGCGTCTCGCCGATCTCTTTAAGGTTCAGGTCCTCGCTGTAATAAAGCGTAACCGCGAGACGCTCCTTCTCGGGCAGGGTTTCAATGGCTACGCCCAAGGCTTCGACCAGTTGCCTCTTCATCACCTGCTGCTGCGGGTTCTGGGCCTCGTTTTCACTGAGCACATCCGCCAGGCAAAGCGAACTGCCATCGTCATCTTCCCAACTGTCATCAAGACTGATGAAGGTAAAAACGTGAATGGCATCCAGCATTGCGTAGTAGTCATCCAGACCGATATTGAGGGAACCGGCTACCTCTTCGCTGGTAGGATTACGGCCGAGACGATGTTCAAGGCTGACCACCTCTCGCTCCAGCCGTTTGTATTTTTCGCGCGTGGAGCGGCTGAGTACATCGTAGGAGCGCAATTCATCGAGAATCGTACCCCGTACGTGCTGTTCGGCAAAGGTTTTAAAGAGCACGCCCCGTGTGGGGTCAAAACGATCTGCTGCATTTATCAGGCCAATAACAGCCGCGCTCATGAGATCCTGCGGATCCAGATGAGGAGGCAATTGCGGAACGATCCTGCCCACCAGATATTTGACCAGGGGCAGGTGCTCAATAATCAGCCCGTCCCGACCGGGGCTGTCTGCGCTGATTTGCCGTTTAGCCTTCAGGGCGCACACGGTTTAGCCGCCCGCGGGGTTGTCGAGGAATCGCCGGAAAAAGAACTGGATATTCCCTTTAAGGCGTGTTTGCCGCGTATTTTCGATAACCCGCTTTGCCAGCGTGGTAAAGCAGGTTGCCGCCTCGGACTCGGGAAATAATTCAGAGACCGCTTTCTGGCGCTTGACAGCCTCGACCACCTTTTCATCCTTGACCACACATCCCAGGTAATCCAGGGAAATATCCAGAAAACGGCCGGCCACATTGGCCAACTTGCGAAAGACCTCCAGGGCGTCTTCGCTATCCTTGGCCATGTTGACCAGCACCTTGAAGTGGTGTTCCGAGTAACGCGTGGCAAGCAATTTGATCAAGGCATATGCGTCGGTTATGGAGGTTGGTTCGGGCGTAACCACCACGATGATCTCTTGGGCGGCCACGGTAAAATAGGTCACGTTTTCGGAGATACCCGCCTCCGTGTCCACGATCAGGACGTCAAACTGTTCCTCCAGCATTTCCAACTCATCCAGCAGCTTAAGCTTTTCGTGCTGTCCCAGGCTGGTAAACTCCTGGACCCCGGAACCGGCCGGGATTATCTTGATGCCGGCCGGGCCATCAATGAGAATCTCGGAAATGCTTTTCTCGCCGCTCAGCACGTGATTCAGGTTGTACGCCGGAGAGAGCCCCAACAACACGTCCAGGTTGCCCAATCCCAGATCGGCATCGATAACCAACACCTTTTTCCCTTGAGTCGACATGGCAATGGCCAGGTTGGAGACAACGTTACTCTTCGCGACCCCGCCCTTGCCGCTCGTCACCGAAATAACCCGAATCCCCCTCTGATCGATGACCGTTCCAGCTTGTGCTGCGTCGGAATGTTGGCCCTGGCGGGCCTTGTGGGCCATCTGACGCAGGGTATCCGCCTGATCGCCTGTTCCGGTAACCGTGCTCATTCGGCCGCCTCCCTGAGAATCATGTCGGCCAGTTTTGCGGAAGTGGCCACCTCAATATCCTCGGGAACCCGTTGGCCCGTTGTGAAATAGGCAATCTGCAGGTTGTCCTTCATGAGCAGGTTGACCATGTTGCCTAAACTCTCGCTTTCGTCGATCTTGGTGAAGACGACCTTGCTGACCTGGAAGATACTGAATCGGGCAAGAATCTCTTCCAACTCCCGGTCTTTGGTCGTAGCGGACAGACACAGGTAGACCTCGATGGGAATCTTGTTTTCAAGAAAGTTCTTCATCTCGTCCAGCTTTTCCTTATCCTTGTGGCTGCGGCCGGCGGTATCGATGAAAATCAGGTCGCAGGCGGAATGTTTCTCTACCGCTTTTTCCAGTTCCTTGGGAGTGGAAGCCACCTCCAGGGGTATACCCATGATGCGGGAATACGTTTTGAGTTGCTCCACGGCCCCCACTCGAAAGATATCCATGGTGATCAGCGCCACCTTGTTACCGCGGTTCAGGGCATACATGGCGGCCAGCTTGGCGGTGGTCGTGGTCTTGCCGACGCCGGTCGGCCCCACCAAAGCTATGATGCGCGGCGAATTTTTCCGCAACTTGAGGGTACCGGCGAATTTGATCAGACGACTCAATGTCTCGCCGAGACGGCTCTTGATGGTCTGATTACTCCCCTCCACCGGCAGCGTGGCAAGGGTGTCGAGAATTTTCCTGATCAGTTCCGTGGAGACACCGCTTTTGACCAGTTCCTGGGCAAGGGGCGAATCCTCCGGGAGGATTTCCGCACCGGTCTGCCCCGCGGCGGCGGCCGCAGTTTCAGCACTTGGCCATTGCACTGACCTGACGCCATCTCCCTGGCTTTTGGCCAGCGTGTTGAGCAGGAGTTTCTTGATCTCCTCCAGGTCACTTCGAGGGATGTTCTTGAGGTTGAGACCACTATCCCGCTGGCCGGCCTGTTTCACCTCTTCATTCGGCTTTTCCTCTTTGCGCGGTTCCTCTTCCCGCCGGGAAAGCGCGTCTACCTTCTCGCGCAGTTCCTTGAGCTCACGCGCCAAGGGAGCAAACATGGAGTTTTCCAGATCCTCCTTGGCGGTCCGCTCCCGTTCCGGCCTTTCGCGGTAAACGGCAGGGGGCGCCACCGGGGGCGCAGGCTTGCGGGCAGGGTCAAGGGCCGCAGTCACCCGGTAGACAGGCTTGCTGAAAAAGCCCAGAACCCCCCCGACCTTGTCCTTCTTGGTCGAAAGAATCATGGCTTCGGAACCAAGTTCCGCCTTGACCATGCGAAGGGCTTCCGCCATGCTTGCGGCCTGAAAAGTCTTAACCAACATTTATGTTCACTACCCCCAAAGACTGGATTTTGACATTCTGCGGTATTTCGTTGTGAGACAGAACCGCCAGTTGCGGGGCATAACGTTCTATCAATTTTCTGACATGCCGCCTGATGGAGGGAGACGCCAACAGCACCGGCTGAGCCCCGTTCATGCTGCAACGGTCTGCCATGGAACGAATAGCGGTGATAATCCTCTGGGCCATGTTCGGCTCGATAGCCAGGTAGCTGCCTTGATCCGAAGGCTGAATCGCCTCGGCGATGATATCCTCCACCTCGCGATCAAGGGTAAACAGATAGAGACTGTCGTCCTCCTGTTTGTACTGATCCACGATGAAACGTCCCAATCCCTGGCGGACAAATTCGCTCAGCACATCCGGGTCCTTGGTCAGCCCGGCATAATCGGCCAGGGTTTCCAGGATGGTGCGCATATCCCGGATGGATACCCCCTCCTTGAGAAGGTTCTTGATCACCCGTAGCACCGTGCCCAGGTTAAGCAGGTTCGGAATCAACTCCTCCACGACCTTTGGCGCTACAATGGACACATTATCCAACAGTTGCTGCAATTCCTGCCGGCCGACCAGTTCATGCGCATGGCGCTTGATGATCTCGCTGATGTGCGTGGCCACCACCGTGGTACTGTCCACCACCGTATAACCGTTGATCTGAGCGTTATCTCGTTCATCGTTGCCGATCCAGACGGCAGGCAGGCCAAATACCGGCTCCGTGGTGCTGACGCCATTGACCGTGGCCGTCACCGCTCCGGAGTCCATCGCCAGATACTGGCCGGTCAGCTCGCTGCCACCCACGCGGGCGCCACGGATAAGCAGATTGTATTCGTACGGCTTAAGTTGCAGATTATCATGAATATGGATTGGAGGCACGACGAAACCCAGTTTTTGAGCGTACTGACGGCGAATGGAACGAATACGTTCCAATAACTCGCCATCCTGGGAGGCATCCACCATCGGGACCAGGCCGTAACCCACCTCCAACTCCAGCACATCCAGCGGCCGGATGGCCGAGGCCTGATCAAGTGCATCCTCACCATCAACCGCCTCGGGCAAGGCAGCCAAATCTTCAACAATTTGCGCCTTTTCGCGGGCCATCTTGCCAACCATGAAGGCCACGCCCGAAAGCAGGAAGAAGGCAAAGTGCGGCAATCCCGGAATCAACGCGAACAGAAACAACACCCCCGATGTAACCTGGAACGCCTTGGGGTAGTTCATGAACTGGCCGGTAATCTCGTGGCCAAAATTATTTTCATCGGCCGATCGGGTGACAATGATACCTGCTGCAGTCGAGATGATCAGGGCCGGAATCTGTGCCACCAGTCCTTCGCCGATAGTCAGCAGGGTATAGTTGGTCAAAGCCGTTTCGATCGGCATCCCCTGCTGCCAGACCCCGATAATCAATCCGCCGAAAATATTGACAAGAACAATCAGGATACCCGCCACGGCATCACCGCGGACAAACTTGCTGGCACCATCCATGGAACCGTAGAAGTCAGCCTCACGCGCGATCTTGATACGGCGGGCCCTGGCATCCTTTTCGGTGATCATGCCCGCGGAGAGGTCCGCATCGATTGCCATCTGCTTGCCCGGCATGGCGTCCAGCGTAAAACGCGCCGTTACCTCGGCCACCCGGCCGGCGCCCTTGGTTATGACGACAAAATTGATTATTACCAGGATCAGAAAGATGACCGCGCCGACTATGTAGTTTCCGCCGACTACGAATTGCCCGAACGCCCTGATGACGGCGCCGGCCGCCTCTACCCCTTCGCTGCCATGCAGCAGTATCAAACGTGTGGAGGCGATATTGAGCGCCAGACGGAAGAGCGTGGTGACCAGCAGGATCGAGGGAAAAACAGAAAAATCAAGGGGGTGCTGGGTATAGAGGCATACCAGCATGATACTGAGGGCAATGGTGATATTGGCCGCAAGAAAGATATCCAGGAAAAACGCCGGAAGCGGGATGATCATCAAAGCGAGCACGCCGATCAGGGCCAACGCCACATAAATGTCGGAATTTTTGCGAAAACCGCTTAATTCTATTGCTTCAACCGTGCTGTTGGCCATTCTGGATGTCGTCTCTGTTTTTGTGTGAAATATCTAAAAAGCTGCCATTATATCATGCATTTATCATGCCGCCGGACCGCATCGGACCCACGTTCGCCACACGTCACCACAGAACCCGCGAACGTCCGCGTCTCACCGCTTGAACGGCTGGAACCGTTATAGCAATACTCGGGCCCGTCGTCAAACAATTGAACCCAGTCAGAATACTGACAGCAACCCGGATTCAGATCTTCCCCTTGAGACGGTAGACGTAGGCCAACACCTCGGCCACCGCCGCGTACAACGACTCGGGGATCGCCTCGTTTTCTCCCACCTGTTCGTAGAGCTCCCGGGCCAGAAACCGGTTTTCCACCAGGGTAATCGTGTGTTCCTGGGCGATCTTCCTGATGGCCAGGGCCATCTCGTCAACCCCTTTGGCAATCACGACCGGGGCAATCATCCGCACCCGGTCATACTTGAGGGCTATGGCATAGTGGGTCGGGTTGGTGATGACCACGTCTGCCGTGGGAATGATCTTGATCATCCGGCGCCGGGCCATCTGGAACTGCATCTTCTTGATCTTGCCCTTGATCTCCGGGTTCCCCTCCAGATCTTTGTGTTCCTGCTTGACCTCCTGTTTGGTCATCTTGAGATTTTCGATGTAGCGCCACTTTACGTACATCAGGTCAAGGATGCCGAGGACAATCAGGACGCCGCACGCATGGGTAACGATCTTGAACGCGATGTGCCCGACAAAACCGATGATGGTCTCAATATCGGCTTCCGCCAGAAAGACGATATTCTGTATTTCATCCTTCATCACCCGATAGGTGATATATCCCACCACCAGCAGCTTGAGAAGAGACTTGAACATCTCCACAAGGGCATCTTTGTTGAAAAGCTTGCCGAATCCGGAAATCGGATTGAGCTTGTCAAAACTGAAGGAAACCCGCTCCAGATTGAATTCCACCTGCCCGTTGTCCTGTACCAGCTTGGAGAGGAACGCGGTCAGCACAATGGTAACCACCAAAGGAGCCAGCAGGATGATAATCAGGCTGAACAACCTGATCGAAAGCGTGTACATGTTGCCCGGCGTCAACTGGAAGGTTCCCATGGTGCTGAAGATGGAGACGGTGTTCTTCTTGAGCGCCTCCACCATGGTGCTGCCGAAGACGTAAAGACAGACCATCCCGGTAAGCAGGGTGAGGGAGGATGAGAGCATCTGGCTCTGTGGAGGGCTCCCCTTTTTGCGGGCATCCTCCAGCTTCTTCCCGGTCGGCTGTTCTGTTTTGGAATGTTTATCGCCGTCCTCTGCCAGAGATCATCCCCCCTTCGCCATCAGCCTGAAGAGCGTGTCTATCTGCCCTTTAAGCTGGCCGAAAGAGACCTCCAGGACATGAAAAAAGAACATCAGGGTCCTCCCCAGGATGACAAATCCAATGCCGATGTTCAGCGGCAGGCTGATCATGAAGATATTCATCTGGGGAAAGGCCCTTGCCATGACACCAAGGGCCACACTCGTCAGAAGGAGCAGGACCATGACCGGCGCCGCCAGTCGCACGCCAATGATAAAGACATCCGTGGTCCTTTTGATAAGAAAGGTCATGATCTCCCCGTTAAGGTGCCAGCCTCCCAACGGTATGACGCTGAAGCTGTCGACAATGGCACGGATAAACATGTGATGGATGTTCAAGGAGAGGAAAATCAGGGTGGCAAACAGCGTCTGCAACACGGACATGACCTGGGCCTGGCTCCCTCTGGTCGGATCGATGATCTGGGAGATTGTAAAGCCCATCTGCATGCCGATTATCTGGCCGCTGAAGTCAACCGCCGCAAAAAGGATCTGGGCAATGAATGCCAGGGTTATGCCGACCGCCACCTCGCTCAACATCAACAACCCGAAGGTAAAGGCGTCGTTCGGCATCGCGGGTGGCGTAATGGCGAGGGAGGGGAAACAAACCAAGGTGATCATCAGAACGACGATCACCTTGATCCGCATTGGTACCATCTGACCGCCGAAAACCGGCAAGGCGGCGAAAATGCCCGCAACCCGGCTCAGCACGAGGACAAAGACGATCACCTCTCGCTGAGAGGGAAAGGGAAGCAGGGGAAACATTCGCTCAGCGTCTCATGGAAGGAATAAACGAATATATCTCCCGCGCAAAGTCACTCATATAAGTCATCATCCATGGAAAAAAAATGATCATGGCGATCATTACGGCAACGATCTTGGGGGCGAAGGTCATGGTCGCCTCGTTGATGGATGTTACCGCCTGGAAGATGCTGATAAGCATACCCACAACCAGGCTGCAGATCAAAAGCGGCGCCGACAGGAGCAGAACCGTCTCGAAACTGCGCCGGGCCAGTTGCACAACAAACTCAGGTGTCATATCATACTCCGGATCAAGGTAAAAACTACGGATCTACAACCCAAAAAAGGTTAAGAACTATTCCCCCCCTTTGCAAAAGGGGGGTCAGGGGGGATTTGAAGGTGCGCCGTCAAGGGCAAATCCCCCTCAATCCCCCTTTTTCAAAGGGGGAAGACAATTAATATCCTGGACATCGAGCATTATATTGCTAGCCAAAACTTTTCACGAGCGATTCGATTACCAGCCCCCAGCCATCCACCAGCACGAACAGCAGAATCTTGAACGGGAGCGAGATCATGACAGGCGGCAGCATCATCATACCCATGGACATCAATACCGATGCCACCACCATGTCAACCACGATGAAGGGGATGTAGATCAGGAACCCGATCTGGAAGGCGGTACGCAATTCCGAGATCATGAATGCCGGAATGATGGTCACGGTTGGGATGTCGTCGGCATTTTTGGGGCGGGGCAACTTGGAAAGGCTGACAAACAATGCCAGATCTTTTTCCCTGGTCTGGGAGAGCATGAACTTCCGCACCGGCTTGACAGCCCGGTCAAGAGCAATTTCCTGGCTGATCTGTTGCGCCTTCCAGGGCTGGTAGGCTTCACGATTGATCTGCTGCCAGACCGGACTCATGATAAAGAAGGTCAGAAACATGGCAAGAGCCAGGACGATCTGGTTTGATGGCGCCTGTTGCGTTCCCATGGCTGTCCGCAGAAAGGAAAGCACCACAACGATCCGGGTGAAGGCTGTTGTCATGATCAACAGCCCCGGCGCCAACGACAGGACGGTCAACAGCAGGAATATCTGGATGGTAACCGCCACATCCCCCGGCTTGGACGCAGTGCCGACGCCAATGTTCACCGATGGCAACGGCAACGGCTCGGCATGCGCGGCAAAGACCGACGCCAGCAGCAGGGCCAATGATCCGAAGAGTATCCACTTGTAACGACCTGCTGCCTGCATGTCA
The DNA here is from genome assembly GCA_015688915.1 of Desulfuromonadales bacterium. Taxonomy (GTDB): domain Bacteria; phylum Desulfobacterota; class Desulfuromonadia; order Geobacterales; family Pseudopelobacteraceae; genus JACPFJ01. The sequence goes on along the minus strand of JAATGX010000211.1, from coordinate 10,648 downwards.
GCCTTTCTGCCTGCCCTTTTCCCCGCGCAACAGGCCAACCAATCCTCCACGAACGGTGCCCGCGCCATCCAGCACCTCGATATCCTCAAGAATATCCACCTGTTTGATGAACGTGAGGCTACCTTCAGAACTGGCCAGCAGCAGATAGGCGCCACCCACTTCAACCAGGATAAGCGATTTCTTTGGTGCAATATACCGCGTCTCAACCAGGCGGATATGTTTCGAGGAGAACCGGGACGGGGCGGCTTCACCCATTATTTTGTTCGAAAAATGGCGGGTTATCAGAATAAGCCCAATCACGATGGTCAGGGCGGCGATCATTTGAAGAAAACTGGAAAAGAAACTGAAGCCTTGGCCGTTGGTTCCTTCGGCGCGGACAAACGTAGGTAGACAGAGCAGCAGCAGGGTTGCAGCAGCAACCCTCACAGAATCTTCTCCACCCTCTCGTTGGGGCTGACGATATCCACCAGGCGTACCCCGAATTTTTCGTTCACCACCACCGCCTCACCGCGAGCCACCAGCTTGGAGTTGACAAAAATGTCCAGCGGCTCTCCTGCCAGCTTGCTCAGTTCGACCACGGCACCTTGATTGAGTTGCAGGATATCCTTGACCAGCAGCTTGGTCCTCCCCAATTCCACCGTCACCTGCAAGGGGATATCGAGAATGAAATCGAGGTTCTTCTTGTCCTGTTCCGGCTCGTTCACGTCAGGCTTGTCACTCACCACTGCCCCCTTTAGCGTATAACTTACTAATTTGTATAGCTTTATTACCGTGCCGTATGCCTGGGACACCAAAGTATTTCGGCATCCCCTCCACCTTTATCAGCAGATCACTGGAGCATGGCTTGTCGAGCATGATGGTGTCGCCCGGTGCCAATTCCAGAAGTTCGCGCAATGTAATGCCGGAGTTGCCCATTTCCACCGAAAGTTGAAGCGGCGCTTCCAGCAACTCCGATGACAGCCGGTAGGACCACTGCGGATCAATGGCCATCAAGTCGAACTGCATCCCCGTCTTGAGCTTGTCCCGAATCGGGTCGATGGTCATGAACGGGACGGCAAAGACCATATTGCCCGAAATCTCTTCAATCTGGATCTTGAGAGACATGGTCACGACCTGGTATTCGGGAGGTACGATATTGACCAGGCGCGGGTTCATCTCCATGCGCAGCAGGTTCATCTTGGTCGCATAGAGCGGAGCCCAGGCCTTTTCCAGGTCCTGAAGAATGTCTTTGACGATTTTTTCCATCAGGCGCAATTCAATGGAAGTAAACAGCCGGTTGGTCGTGGAAATCTTGGTCGAGCCGCTCCCCCCGAGGAGGCTGTCCACCAGGGCCATGACAAGGGTACTGTCAAAAGAGAGCAGGGCGGCACCTTTGAGGGGATCGATCTTGAAGATGCCCATACAGACCGGTGACGGCAAGGTCTGGAGGAAGTCATCGAACTTGTAGGCGCGGGCCCCGACCTTCTTGATATCCACCACCTTTCGCAGGCGGTTGGAAAGGTTGACACGGTCATAGCGGATAAAACTGTCGTAAATGATATCGAGGTTGGGAACCAGCCCCTTATGGGCCTCCGTATTGAAAAGATCGTAGGTGACAGCGCTGCCTTCGGTCTTGGCCAGTTCCTTTTCAGGTTCTATCCGACCATCGAAAACGGCATTGAGAAGCGCCTCGATCTCTGCCTTTGAGAGGATTTTTTCCATTGCCACCGAAATACCCCCTACTGCACAACGAAATCGGTAAAATAGACCTTGGCGATTTTGCCTGGGGGTATGTTCTTGTTGATCGCCCCGAGGATTTCCTCCTTGAGCTGATTCTTACCCTGGACATCCTGGACTTCCTGGAGCGTTTTGGTGCTCAGAAGTACCAGCACGGCATCGCGAATCGGTGCCAGGCGGGCATCCAGCTCGGGTTTTATTGCCGGGCTGGCCATCTCCAACTCAACCTTGACCTTCAGATAACGCAATTCCTGCCCATCGTAGATATTGACGATGAACGGCTCCAGGGGGTAGATGTTCGTTGCGCCGGCGGCAGCTCCGCCAGCCCCGGCCGCGGCACCATGACCGCCTTCCGCCTTGGCGTCGGTCGCCTTGCCCTCCGCCGTCTTTGCCTCGTCCTTGCCGGCTTCCTTCTTGCCATCCTTGCCCATCACCATAAAGACCACAGCAGCCAGAATGATCGCCACAGCCACGGCAGCGCCAATGATGATGAACTTTTTCTTGTTGCCGCCTTCGCCTTCGGTTTCAGCGGCGCCCTGCTCGTCCTTGGCCATGACCTTTTCCTCCGCTAGATGGATAATAAATTCATATAATGGGTAAAATACTGCAAAATCTAGAACGAATCTGCTCTTTTTGCAACCAATTAAAGGGATGCGGAGGTGTATCCCCCATTACCGGGGATACACCTCCGTTCCGTTATGCCGGGCCGACCGGGTTACCGTATCAGGGCCAGTACTTCCTGGGTCATCTGATCCGCCGTGGTGATGGTCTTGGAGTTGGCGGAATAGGCCCGTTGGGTGGTGATCATGTTCACGAATTCGGTCGCCATATCGACATTGCTCAGTTCCAGGGTGTTGGAGAGCAGTTTCTCGCTGGTGCCGTTGGCATAGCTAAGTGCAGCCGGGATTCCCGAGTCAGCGGTCAGTGTGTAGAGCGACCCACCTTGCTTGAGCATCCCCTGTGGGTTGGGAATCGTGACCTCGGCGATCCTGGGAGTAGTGGCGACCGGGGTGGCAAGGAGTGTACCAGTAGGACCGTTGTAATACAGCGTGGAGGTGTTGCCGGCTGCATCCGCATACAACAGGGAGATGGCGCCGGTCGAATCTATTCCGGCGACCTTCTGAAGAGTTTTCGGTGGCGTGCCCCCATCATCTGCCGGGAAAACAATGGCATTGCCGGCGGAGTCAAGCACCCCGTAGCCATCGGGGTTGACCAATTTCGTTCCGGTACTGTCGAGGCGGAAGGAGCCCGCCCGTGTGTAATAGGCATTTGCGGCGGTACCAGTGGCCGCGCCGGGAGCGACGAGCGCAAAAAAACCGTCTCCCTGAATGGCCACATCGGTGGTGTTGGTGGTACTCTGCGTCGATCCCTCCGAGAAGAGATTATCCACCGCCTGGATCTGCACGCCGTGGCCGACCTGCGAATTGCTCCCGATGGATGTGGACAACATGTCGGAAAAGAGCATGCGGGAACCTTTGAAACCTACGGTATTCACGTTTGCCAGGTTGTTGCCGATGACGTTGATACCCTCTGCGTTTGCCAAAAGACCGGATACGCCGGTGTACATTGCTGATGTGATACTCATGGTGATGCCTCCACTATTCTTTGAGTTTGTGAGAAGCGCGTCAATCGGTCGGCGCTTCGCGGGCTTCCTCAAGGAGGTCCAGCCCTTCGTGTTGTTACAGGATTACCGCTGAATCGATGTTGGTGAATACGTTACCCTGCATCTGCGCCTTATCCAGAGCGGTGACGACGGTCCGGTTCTTGATGCTGACCACCAGCGCCGCGTCTCCCATCATGACCAGCGACTCTTTGCCCCCTTTTTGGGCCACGCTGTTGACGGCCCCTTCCAGGCTGGCAATGTCGTTGGCGGAGAAGCTGATGTTGCGGGCCTTGAGCCGCTCCTGGGCATGCTGCGAGAATTTTACCCCCTGCGACGGCAGTTTTTGGTCAAGAACCTTCGCAAACGTCGAGTTTTCCGTTTGCCCCGCTGTCGGCTTCTGTGGTTGCGGGCGTTCTGACCTTCCCGGTTGGACCGGATTGGGGAAAAAAATCTGGTCTACCATTTTTCGGTCACGCCCCCTTCACGCTGACGATATCCGACAGCGAAACCGAGAAGCCGCCGATGGTGAGGACTGGAACGCCATTGACAAACGAAACACCATCCACGCGCCCGGTGGTGTAGGTTGTAGCTGTGACCGCAGATCGATCAGCCGTTGTGCCGTTCACGGCAAAGGTGTAGGCGCCGGCAGGCAATGTCGCACCATTGTTGTCCTTGCCATCCCAGGTAAAGCTGGAGTCGCCCGCCGATTGTGCCCCCAGGGAGGCGGTCCTGACGGTACGCCCCGATGCGTCCGAGATGGTAACGGTGCCCGAAGCGGCCGGCACGGAGAGATTGAACTGGAGCGGCACCGCGTTTGTGCCGTCAAAAGCCGCTGCGTTGCCGTTTGCCTTGACAACTCCGCCGATGAATGAAACCGAATTCATGGCTGAAGCGTTATTCTGAGCCGTCAGCAGGTTCTGTAGTGCCGTATTGGTGTTGTAGGCCTGCTCCACCTGGGTCATTTGGGCAAGCTGGCTGAGCATTGCGCTCGGGTCTTGCGGTGCAAGCGGGTCCTGATTCTGGAGTTGGGCAACGAACAGCGTGAGAAAATCACTGCTGTTCAAACCCAGGTCCTGTTTCATCGCATCCTGTGTCGATGTTGCGGCAGGTGCGTCCGTTGTGCTGCCTACGCTGCTCATGGTTAGCTCCTTATGTTAAAAATGTACGTCAAGCATCGCGTGTCCCGCTTGTGCCTGGTATACCGGCAGGGACGGAACCGCTTCAGCCGTCGAAGTACGGTATCCCCCGGATGATTGCCATTGCTGCGCCTGCCTGTTTTTTACAAGCTCACGCCATTCACCCTGGGCGTTATTGCCTTGGCTGCCTGTGTTGCTGCCGCCACCGGTCGTTACGTCAAACTTCTCGACGCTGATGTTCTGGCGCGCCAGGGACTCCTTCAGCGAATCAACGTGCTGAAGCAGGCTATCCCGCGCCACCCGGTTTTCCGCGACGATCTCAACCCTCAGGCGCTGGTCCTGCAGGCTGAGGTTAACCTTGATATCACCCAGATGTTCCGGAGAGAGTTTGAAGGTTATCTGATCATTCCCCGGTTTCAGGTTGTGGTTTGCCAGTTGCTCCTGCACCTGGCTGGCGACCGGTTCGTGGTTGACCGGGCCGGGAGCAGTTGCCTGGACCGATTGTGGTGTTGCCGACCCAAGCGCCTCGGTGAAAAGCACCTGATGCCCGCCAGTCATCTGCTGTATACCATTGGCGGGAGTTTCCGCCAGCTTCGGCAGGAATCCTTCAAACTTTTCACCCGAGGTTCCGGAATCGGAACCGTCGGCCAAGCCCTCTTTTGTTGTGGCGGTCTGCTGAGCAACACCCGCCTTCAGGTTGTGTTCGGCCATAACGGCAGGTTTTTCCGGGGTGGAATCAACATGCGGTTGATTGCCTGCAAGCACGGCTTCATGTGGCAACGTCGCCGTATGAAGCTTGGCAACCTCCTTGGCGGGCTCGGCAACCGGGGGTTGATTCGTGTTCATCTCGGGAGGCAGGGGAACGGCAGCAACAGTGACTTCCGTCAACTTCCCCGTCCCGGCAGTCGCACGTGCCTGCGGTGCTTCCGGCTGCATGACCTTGACGTCATGCACCATCGGGATCTCCGGTTTTGGCGCTGTTTCGAGCGGTGCGCTGGCAGTGCCGGCCGGCGGTGGTGTTTGAACCGCTTTTACCTCGGGTTGTGTGGCGGCCGCTTGCTGTGGCTGTTGGAGCGGTATCCGTATCTCCCCCCCTTCTTCTAAGGGAGCAGAGCCCGTTGGCTGCCGTGAAAATGGTTCACGAAATACGACATTCGCCAATGCCCCGTCTGAAACGTCATTTTTGCTCAGGCTCCGGGCGAAACCCAATGCCGCCTGACTACCCGTATTCTTCTGAAGCGACACCTTGGCGGTGGTGTCATTGGCATGTGCCGCCTGACTGTCCGTGTTTTCCTGAAGTGACACCTTGGCGGTGGTGCCGTTGGCATGTGCTGTCTGATTGTCCGTATTCTCCTGAAGCGGCACCACGCTCGTAACCGTGCCAACCACAGGTAGTGCCATTACCGCATCACCGACTACCTGTCCAGCTCCATCCGATTCCGGCATTCTGCCGTTGATCTGTGCCGGCAGGACGACCTGCGCCCCTGCCGCGTACAGCGCCACATCCTGTGACGGTGATGGGTCCGGTTGTTTCGATTCAGCGGGTTCTTCCGACGGGCCCGTTACAACATTGGGAGGTAATTGGCTTCCGCTCCCGATCATCGTCAGCAACATGGCCAGCATATCATCCGGCTTAACATCCTGCTGAACGTCGGTAATGTCCTTACCGATTTCGTCAGGTACTTTCGGGTTTCCCGTTTTTGTCGGGCCGGCCGTGGCTGCCGGCTGGCCGGGAGTCTGCGGCGATATCCCGAGCAACATTCCGGCGAAACTGTCACCGGCCTTCTGATCCCCCACAAGCGGCGTCGCCGTTGCGGAGGTCGCCGATGCAGCAACGGGCCCGGTCGCGCCAGTCAGCATCTGCGCCATCATATTCATCTGTCCTATATCCATTTGTTCTCACCTCCTTTCCGTTGGATTTTTTATGGACCTGGACAGTAACACTGTCCATAAAAGTCTTATACACCCTTGAGATTCTCGTTGATCCATTTCAATACTCTGGGCTGTTTCAAGAACGGCACCAATTTAATAACCGTTTTTGTGTCCATCTGGTCGAGCAGGGAAATGACCTTATCCTCCTCGAGTTTGTCCATGAGTTGACCAGCCTGTTCAGGGCGCATCTTCTTGAAAAGCCCGATCATTTTTTTCTGTTTCTCGTCCAGGCCCTTCTTCTGCACCTTTAACGAATCATCCAGGCGTTTTTTCGAATCTTCCAAGGCCTTGACCTGGGAATCCAGTTTTGCTCCCAGCTTCTTCAGCTCCTGCTCCTTGGCTGCCAAGGCCGCCTCTTTTTCCGCGATCTGTTGGCGGCGGGCATCTTGAAGAGCCTTCTCTTCCCGGGCTGCCCGGGAAGCGCTTAGAGGCTGTTGCGATTGCGCATTTTCCTGCCCTTTGGCCGTCTCGGCAGGTGTTTTCGGGGTCGCTTGGCTCTCGGCGCCGGCGTTCAACGCCCCAAGCCGGAATCTGTCCAGGAACAGGCTGCCTGCAAAGATCGCAACCGCGATACCGAGCACAACTAATCGTTTCATTGAGAGTGCCCACCCTTTTTCTGAATGGAGATCTCGTCCATGAACGCCTGTTCCTTCTGATCCATGGTCTTTCTGAATTCCTTTGCCTTCTTATCCTTGAGCGATTCCAGCACTTTTTTATCCTTTGTGGCATCCAGCAGCGTTTCACGCTGATCATTCATAACCTGCTCCAGCAGTTCGATCCGTTCTTTCCGTTCCTTGATCTCTTCGCGCTTACGTGAAAAAAAGTCGGCATACCTACGCAACTCTTCAATACAGTCCATATCGCCATGGCGTTGACAGAACTCATTGGCAATGTTTTCCATCTGCATTTCCTGCAGGACAAGCTGATCGCTGGCATGTTCAAAGTCCCGTTTGGCGGCCGCAAAATCCTGCAAACGCATCCGTTCGACTTCTACGCGATATTTGAGTACCTGTTCCAGTTCAAATCGTTTTCCTGCCACAAACGCTCACCTCCCTGACAGCCATGCGCCCGCATCATCAGTCCTTGAAGATGTTCTCCAAACCTTGCAGGGCCTCCTGCAGGGGGATCGGGTCGGAAATAGCCTGTTTGAGGTATGCAATTATTTTGTCATGCTTTGATACAGCATAATCTATGCCGGAGTTACTGCCCGCCTTGTACGCCCCAATGTTGATCAGATCTTCAGACTGCTTGTAGGTGGCCAGGGCTTCCTTGAACATCCCCGCCAACTCCAGGTGGCGCTGGGAAACTACATCGTTCATGACCCGGCTGGCGCTGGCAAGGATGTCTATGGGAGGATAGACGTTGCGTGCCGCCAGGCTCCGCGAAAGGACAATATGCCCATCCAGGATACTGCGCATGGCATCGGAGATCGGCTCGTTGAAATCATCCCCCTCGACAAGCACCGTGTACAAACCGGTAATGTTTCCCTCCGGGAAATTGCCGGCGCGCTCCAGCAGCTTGGGCAATGCGGCAAACACCGAAGGTGTGTACCCCTTGGTCGTGGGCGGCTCGCCGATGGCCAGGCCAACCTCGCGCATAGCCATGGCAAAACGGGTGGCTGAGTCCATCATGAGCAGAACCTTCTTGCCCTGTTTCTGGAAATATTCCGCAATGGTCGTGGCGATGTAAGCGCCTCTCATGCGTACCAGCGGCGGTTGGTCCGAGGTGGCGACCACGACAACCGACTTTTTCAAGCCCGTTTCCTGAAGGTCTTTTTCGATGAACTCGCGCAATTCGCGACCACGTTCACCGATCAGCGCGATAACATTGACGTCCGCTTCGGTATAACGGGCGATCATGCCGAGCAGTGTCGACTTTCCGACACCAGAGCCGGCCATGATACCTACGCGTTGTCCCTGTCCGCATGTCAACAGCCCGTTGATACTCCTGATCCCCAGATCCAGGGGCTGGCGAATGGGGGGGCGTGTCATGGGATTTACCGGCGCCGCATAGATCGGATACTCTTCCTCGACCTGCAACAGTCCCTTGCCGTCAATGGGGTTGCCCAAACCATCGATCACCCGCCCCAGCATGAGCGGGCCAACGCCCATGGACGCGTTATCGCGCTTGACGGTAATCAGGCTGTCCAGCCCCACTCCCCTGACCTCTCCCAGAGGCATGAGCAGTGTCTTGTTATCGCGGAAACCGACCACCTCGGCAAGGATCGGCTCACCCTCCTGCGGCCATATCTGGCAAATAGCACCAACCGAGGTGTCAGGACAATACCCCTCAATGACCAATCCCACGACCTGGGTAACCTTGCCGCGCAGCCTGATCGGGTTGGCTGACTCCACAGCCGCTCTATATTTGGACAGATTGAGTGACAAATCGGGCACAGCGCAATCTCTCCCGAGCGCTAGGCGCCCTTACCCGACGTCATACTGCGTTCTTCCTGCAAACGACGAAAGATTTCGTCCATTTGGGAATCGAAACTGGCATCGATGGTCCCCATCTCCGTGGCCACCCGACAGGACCCCTGAGATACTTCAGGGTCGGCTTTCAACTGCATCTTGTCTGCGAAAGGCTCCTGGCGGAAATAATCCTCATGGCTGGTAGTTACCATTGCGTAATCGGTGGGATGCAGATGGATTATTATTTCATCACGCGCTGAAATGCCCGCGGTAGCCGCTCTCACGACATTCAACAGGATGTGGTCATCCTGCGCCACCTCGCGCTGAATGACCTTGGCCGCAACCCTCATGACAAGCCTGACGAGTTCATCTTCTGACTCGCGCAAGACCTTTTCCCGCAGGCCATGCAGACTTTCCGCTGCCGACCTCAGGGAAGTGAATACATTAAAGAGTCCCCGCTCGGCCAGGCTTTTCCCTTCCTGGAGGCCACTTTGAAAAGATTCGCGAAGACGCTGATCCAACTCCTCCTCACTCAGGGTTATTCCCGGGGGGGGAGGCTCTTCATGAATCTCCTCCTCGGCAGGGCTCTCCTCGTCACTCTCCGGAGTGTCAAACAGTCCGATGGGAACGAATCCCGTTGTTTCTCCGGGCGACGCCGTGGGTGTGAATCCTGAGGAAGCGTCGCCTGGAGCGGAGATCACCAGTTGGCCAATCGGCTTGAAGCTGAATTCCGTGAGATCGTCGGAAACATTTTCCATCGATTTGATCACCTTAGACGAGGACATCGTCCCCTCCGCGGCCGGCAAGGACTATCTTGCCTTCTTCTTCCATCTTGCGGACTATCTTGATGATTTCCGATTGCGCTTTTTCCACGTCGGAAAGACGTACAGGGCCCATTACCTCAAGGTCTTCACGGATCATGTCGGCCGCGCGGCTGGAGATGTTTTTGAATATTTTGTCTTTGACGTCGTCCGATGAGGTTTTCATGGCCAGGGTGAGCGTGTCGTTGCTGACCTCGCGCATGATGGACTGGATGCTCCGGGCATCGAGCTGGAAGATGTCGTCAAAGGTGAAGAGGTGTTTGCGGATGATTTCCGCCAAAGGGGGACTGAGTACGTCCAGTTTGTCGAGGATCTGTTTTTCCTTGCTTCGTTCGAAGTGGTTGAACATGTCGACGACTTTTTCGATGCCGCCGACTTTGTAGCGCTGGGTGCCGCCCATGGAGTCGATTTCACGTCTCATCACTTCGTCGATTTCCTGGAGTATTTCCGGGGAGACTTGTTCGACGTCGGCAATGCGCAGGACTACTTCGGCTTGTTGTTCCTGGGGCAGCAGGCTGATGATTTCGCTGGTTTGTTTGGATTTGAGCTTGGCCAGGATCACGGCTATCGTTTGGGGGTGTTCCTGGGAGAGGAAGTTGGCGATGCTTTTGGGGTCCATGTTGGAGAGGACGTCCACAAGGTCGCCATAGCTGGAGGCTTGCAGTTCTTCCATGAGCATTTCGGCCTTGACCGGGCCGAGCGCTTGTTCCAGGATCCGGCGGACGAATTCTTCCCCTTGGGAGAAGATGCCTGATTCGGGGTTGATGGTGTTCGTGTAGTCTTCGACCACTTCCATGATGGTGGTGCGGCTGATGTGGCCGAGCGTGGCCATGCTTTTGCTGATCTTTTTTATTTCTGTGTCGTCCAGATGCTCGAAGACCTGCCTGGTGACGTCGTTGCCCAGGTAGAGGAGCAGGATTGCGGCTTTATCGGCGCCCGTCATAAGATTCCTGTCGTATTGGATTCAAATCTGCGCAAGAGGGGTTTTACCTGGAATCTTCCGTCAACCAGTCCGGAAGGATCTGAGCC
>JAATGX010000276.1 GCA_015688915.1 Desulfuromonadales bacterium | reverse complement strand
TCTGGATCATTGACAGGATCGGCGCGGCGATAGAACTCCGCCACACGATAGTAGTTCGATGCCCGCAGGTATGCTTCTTTCGCACTGATCCCATGGCCTTTGCTGGCCGCCTGGTCGCCCATTGCGTGAATGCGTTGGGCCGTGGCCTTCCATTCGCGGTGCCATGCGACCTCGTCGCCTTCGCCGATGGCGGACGCAGTCATCAGCACTTCCGCCAAGTCCGCGCCTCCGTCAACGGCAAATCCCGCCGCACGCAAGGTTTCGAATGAAAAGGATTCGTCATCGAAAAGGAATTTCATGGGCAACCCTCCACGTTGGCTTCGGTTTCGAACGGCCGGATGACACAAAAGTTCTAGCATTGGGCAAACAAGAATGCAAGTTCTGTTCACATATTAAATCGATAATGATACATTAATTACGCCGAGCGCTTTCTCGCTGCCTCCGGCGGAAGTGGCCCCTGACGTCTCTGGGGCAGTGGTCCCGCTGATCACTTCCGGACTGGCTGGACGCGTGTCCACAATTGATTGAAGCTCACGGTATCGAAGAAAGCAGTCGCCTTCACGATCTGATCGTCCTTCAGCTGCAAAAACCAGGCGTAAGTGTTTGCATAGGGTTGGCCATCAGTTGCAATGGTATTGGCATCAAACAGAACCACAACTTCATCTCCTTCGGCAACCATCTCGCGTACCGTCGGAAACAATGGCTTGGAAGTCCGGGCGTTGAATGGCGTAATGACCTTCTCCATGAACTCCTTACGACTGTGGTAGATACCCGCTTCCATCGACGTACCTACGATTTCCCACTGGGCATCGGGTGCCAGCAAGTCGAAAACACCTCCGGTGCCAGCCCGCCATTGGTTGAACGCCGCCTGGACAATGGCTTTGTTGTGCTGTCCCAATACCGGGCTGGGCGGGACGGGGAGTTCGCCGGCACTGGACAGCGCAACCGGGATCATCAGCGCAAAAACCAAACGGAGAAGAAAACCTCGGCCAGAGTGCGTATTGTTCCTATTTCGCATGGAGATGCTCCTTGTTGAACCGGATTCTCATTTCGATTTCCCCTTCTCGGTTGCGGCGCTTCAATCACGCGGAGCGGCAACCCGCGGAAATCAGACTAGGCCTGATTCAGCTCGACCTCGCGCGTATACGGTTCAACTCAACAATGATTGAATGTAGGCCTTGGTTCACTTGCCTGTGGAGGTGGCAATGAGCGCGGTGAGCTCTCCCGAGGCCAGGCTGCGTCGCGGGGTACGCGCCGGTTGCCGCATCTGGAGGACGCCCAGCGCCAGCGTCTGCTTCCATCAACTGGCCCCGCCTGAGCCGCGGAAGAGGGGCCCCGAGCGCCCTTTCCGCCTGATGCGGATCCCCGGCCCGGACAACCGGGCGCAGAAAGGTCGACCCCGATGAGTTTCGATGTCCGCCTTTTGACTGGTCTTGGCGTGCTCGGCGCTGTCATTGAAACCGGCAGCTTCGCACGCGCCGGCGAATCCATGGGCCTGACACAATCTGCCGTGAGCCGCGCCGTTGCCCGGCTCGAGCAGCGGGTCGGCATTCGGATATTCCACCGCACTGCCCGCTCCATCTCGTTGACCGAGGAAGGGAAACGTTTCTATGAGAATGTTGCGCCTCACCTCTCTGCCATCGAAGACGCCGCCATTGAGGCGGGAGGTGCTTCCATCAAGGTGCATGGGCGGCTCAGGGTGAACGTTGACGGCGCATGCGGTCAATTCCTCATCACGCCCAAGACCCAAGCCTTTCTATCCATCCACCCAGGTCTCACCCTGGAGATCATGGTACGGGACCGGATAGGGGATCTCATCGCCGAGGGGTTCGATGCAGCCATCCGATTCGGATTGCCGGAGCCGTCTTCGCTGATCTGCCGGAAGTTGTTTGAAACCCCAGTGCTGACCTGCGCATCCCCGGAGTATCTGGCGACAAACGGAATCCCGTCCCACCCCAAGGACATCGAGAAAGGGCATCAATGCATCCTCATGCGCGACCCGAGAACGGGCCGCCCCTTCCGTTGGGATTTCATTCGCGGCAAAAAGAAAGTACGGGTGGCTGCCTCGGGACAGCTGATGGTGAATAGCACAGGTGCCCTGCTCGGAGCATGTTTGGGGGGTCAAGGGATTGCCCAGGTCCTGGGGGTTTATTCTACGGAATACATAGCTACTGGGCGGTTGATAAGGCTATTTCCGGAGTGGGGAGATGAGACATTCCCCTTGTATGCATATCACCATTCCCCACAGTTCATGTCGGCAAGAGTGCGCGAATTTTTGAATTACGTTGTGAAACTGATGAACTAGCGGAAATCCTATCCAGCGATCACCCGCTGGATCCGTCCCTCGTTCATCGGCAGAATCAGGTCGCCCTGTCGATTCCGGGGACGGTCGCCGGCATCGCTGAGCAGGGCCGAGGCGCCTTCTTCCCGCACCATGACCCGCAGTTCCGATTCGAGCGATTCGACCTTTCCTGGAGCGCTGAGGGCAAAGGGTTCGTCCAACAGCACCAGCCTGGGTTTCGGGGCCAAGGCGCGCGCCATGGCCAGTCTCCAGCATTGCTCGAGGCTCAAATCGAGGACCCTCCGTTTGGCCAGCCGCTGCATCCCGATGCGCTCCAGCAGAGCCGCCACGCGGCGGGCGCGGGCCGGCGGAGGCCACAGGGACAGCGCCCTGGCGAGGATGGCCTGGACGGTCTGATGCCGCGGCAGAAGGTCATCGGCGAACATTCCGCTCACGGATCGGTCCAGCGTTTCGATCAATCGGCCTCCATCCCGATGGAACCAGATCTTGCCGTCGACGGCGATCAGTCCCTGGTCGGGGCGCTGGCTCCCCAGCAGAATGCGCAGCAGCGTGCTCTTCCCGCTGCCGGGAGGCCCCACCAGAAAGCTGACCCGTCCACGCTTCAGGTTCACCTGGAACGAAGCGTTGATGGGAGGTTTATTGGTACGTTCCTTGACGATTTGGGTTTGCATGAACATGGGAGATCCTGGGCGGTTCGACCGAGAAGGGGTGGGCAGACTGGAAGCGCTTTCACCTTCGGTGCAGCGGTCCAGCGCCGGTGTCAGCGACAGCTCCGGCGACAACAGGTCAGCACCCTTCTCCAGGACAAAATGCCCATGTACGGCTCTCCAGGACGGTCGGTCCCGA
>JAATGX010000137.1 GCA_015688915.1 Desulfuromonadales bacterium | reverse complement strand
GATTGGTAGCTCAAATAGGCATCAAATTGGGCTAAAATTCAACGACCTGCTAGAGGGGGAGGCTGCCGCATTTGGTGCGGATGGCCGCTTCACCCACCCCCTAACCCCCTCCCGTCAAGGGAGGGGGAAAAATCTACAACCCGGCCTTGATTTTTTGCGCCTTCTTGGCCAGCACCCGGCTGATCTCCTGCTTCAACTCGGACAGGTCGCCCGATTTGACCACGTAGCCGTCCGCCAGCCAGGCCGAGAAGTCGTCCTTGTAGCAGGAGAAGGCCGAGCAGAGGATGACCGGCATCTCGTGCCGCTCCTTGACCAGCTTCTGCAACAGGTCGATACCGCTCTCGTTTTTCAGCTTGATGTCCAGCACGGCCAGATCGAACACCCCTTCCTGGAGCTTTTCAATGGCCTCGGCCGTCGTCGTGGCCGTGACCACCTCGTACCCCTCGTCGGCCAACTCCTCGGAGTAGAGCACACAGATGTTGGCCTCGTCATCCACTACCAGTATCCTGCTCATGGCTGTTCCTCCTTGCGGGTGGGAAGTATGATCGTATAGACAACGCCGCCTTCCGGCAGCGGTTCGGCGCTGAACGGTATCCCCTGTTTCTCCAGCATGGTCTTGCACAGGGCCAGCCCCAGGCCGCTCCCCAGGTCCTGGGTGGAGGAGAACGGCGTCAGCAGGACATCCAGCTCATCCTGGGACAGGCGTCTGCCGCGGTCCTCGATACGGATGACGATGCCGTCACCCTCCAACGAGGTGCCGATGTCGATGACGCCATGGTCCACGGTCTGGTCGATGTCGGATTGCAGGATGGTACGCAGGCAGTAGGCGACCTGTTTGAAATCGATACAGGCCGGCGGCAGGTCATGGCCGGCAGTGAACCCGCAGGTACAGCCCCGGGCCCGCTGCGCCTCGGCCGTATCGCGGATGGCGCTTTCCACCAGGTAGTTGGCATCCCAGAAGTCCCGGGTGGGATAGAGCGAATCGGAGTAATTGAGGATCTCGTCCAGGACCCCTTCCAACTGACGGGCCTCGCCGACGATGGACTCCATGAAATCCCGCTTGGGATCGTTGTCCGGGGTATTCTTCAGCATGGAGCGGGCAAACCCGCCGATGATCATCAGCGGGTTGCGGATGGAGTGGGCGATGCTGGAGGTGATCCTCCCCACCAGGGCCATCTTTTCCATGCGCACGATCAGTTCCTGCTGCTCCTTCAGCTTGTTGTTCGCCTCGGTGACCCGGTTGAGCTCCACCTGGAGCCGGTCGTAGAGAGCGGCCCGCTCGATGGCGAAGGCCACCGGAAAGGTAAAGGTCTCCAGGGAGCGCATGTCCTCATCGGTGATACGGCGGTGGGTGATGCAGTTGTCGGCTATGATGATCCCCACCCGGCGGTTGCGGGAGATGAGCGGCATGAGCAGAAAGGTGTCCACCCCCAGCAGGCGGGCGAATTCCGGATCAACATCGGGATGGTGGAAGGCGTCCTCGATCAGAATCGGATGCTTGTCGTCCATCGCCTTGACCAGGATATGGTCGGTACGGGAAAGCGGCACGGAGAGCAGTTCCAGGATATCGTGGAACTTGGCCCGCTCCGCGGAGAGCTTGTTCTCGCGAAAGCTCTGCGCCATGGTCTGCAGGTCCATGTCGTTTCTGGCGATCTCGTTCCAGGCTTGGCTGGCCTCTTCGTAGTTGCGCGGGCCGATGGCCAGATAGCCCTGCAAATGGTCACGCTCCTTGTCGGTCATGAGCAGGAAGGCGCGGTTCATGCCGAAGCCCTTGCCGGCCGTGATGGCCGTCAGGGCCACCGAGAGCACCTCCTCCAGGTCCACGGAACTCTGCAGCACCGACCCCAGTTCATGCAGGAAGCGGACTTCGAGAGTCTTGTTGTCCAGGAAGCTGACCAGGGACTGGATCTGGCTTTTCTGGCGCTGGTATTCTTCGTGGACCAGGGAAAGGACGGGGGAGAGGGGATGACCGCTGTCGCGGAAACGGGACAGGTCACGCTTGAAGTTGTCGCAGTCGCAGCACTTCTCCAGGATGCGCCGCCGCTGGGATGCGAGCAGGTCCTCATCCCCCTCGTGGATGTTGGGACAGTCGTCCAGCGCTATTACTTCCCTATCCCAGCAACATTCCCAGTCCACGCAGACCCCTCGTCGTTCGCAGCAATGTATACAGTATAACAGCCAATTATGGATAGACAACCGTGTCACGGCTGGATAGCCGGCGCCGTAACATTCCCCCTCGAATCCGCCCGGGGAACGACGCACCCCTCTCAAACAGCCTCGGAAGTCGGCTGGGCGGAGTCGAAGCCTATTTCACCTTCCAGGTGGTTCCCTGGGGCGAGTCCAGCAATTGAATCCCCTTGGCCAGCAAAAGGTCGCGGATCTCGTCGCTGCGCCTGAAATCCCTGGCCTTGCGGACTTCATTGCGTTCGGCGATCAGGCGCTCGATCTCCTCCGGCGAGATATCCATCCGGTCGGCCCCGGCGGACTTGATGGCGTCAAGCCAGGCCCGGGGGGCGCGGCCAAACAGCCCCAGAACGCCGCCGATCTCGGCGAACAGGCCGCGTACCCGGGTCAGCAGGGCCTGCGCCGGGGCATCCACCTGATCGATCTCGGCCAGGAAGCGGTTGACGGCGCGTACCATCTCGAACACGACCCCCAGGGCCTGGGCGCTGTTGAAGTCGTCGTCCATGGCCTCGCGGAAGCGGGGGATCAGGTGCTCCGCCTTGTCCCGCAGATCCTGCCCGGCCTGTCCGGAAGAATCGGACGGGCCCGTGGGGGCAACGCTCTTTCCCAGGGCCTCGTCAATGGCCGCCAGGCAGGCGTAGATCCGTTCCAGACCGGCCTGGGCCTCGTTCAGGTTCTGGTCGCAGAAATCAATGGGCGAGCGGTAGTGGGCCGAGAGGATGAAGAAGCGCAGCGTCTCGGGGTCGAATCGTTCCAGCACCTCGCGAATGGTAAAGAAGTTGCCCAGGGACTTGCTCATCTTCTCGCTGTTGATGTTGACAAAGCCGTTGTGCAGCCAGTAGCGCACGAATTGGCAGCCGTTGGCGGCCTCGGATTGGGCGATCTCGTTCTCGTGGTGCGGGAAGATCAGGTCCTTGCCGCCGCCGTGGATGTCGAAGGTCTGTCCCAGGAAGCGCATGCTCATGGCCGAACACTCGATGTGCCATCCCGGCCGGCCATGCCCCCAGGGTGACTCCCACCACGGCTCACCCGGCTTGGAGCCTTTCCAGAGGGCAAAATCCATGGGGTTGCGTTTTTTCTCCCCCACGTCGACCCGGGCCCCGGCCAGCATATCCTCCAGGTTGCGCTTGGAGAGCCTGAGGTACTCGGGGAAGGTTTCCACGGCATAGTACACGTCCCCGTCCGACTCGTAGGCGTGCCCCTTGGCGATCAGCGTCCCGATGATGGCGATGATGCCGGCGATATGATCGGTGGCCTTGGGTTCCAGGGTCGGCTTTTCCAGCCCCAGCCGCGCCATGTCTTCGTCGAAGGTCCGGATGTAGCGGTCGGCGATCGCGCGGTAGTCGCTCCCCTCCTGGTTGGCCCGCCTGATGATCTTGTCGTCTATATCGGTGTAATTGCGCACATAGGTGACGTCATAACCGGCATATTTCAGGTAGCGGTAGATAATGTCGAATGAGATGTAGGCCCGGGCATGGCCAATGTGACAGTGGTCGTAGACCGTCACCCCGCAGACGTACATTCCGGCCTTGCCGGGCACCAGCGGTTCGAAGATTTCCTTTTCACCCGAGAGGGTATTGTAGACGCGCAATGCCATGTGTGACGAAACTCCTGTAAAAAGTTACGGTATTGTGCCCGTTTTTGGCGGGGAAGGCAAGGGGGGAAACACCTCTGTTCCGGACGGAACCCGCCTGTCGCGGGCGTGCCCTCGAAGCAGCCATGACCGGGACGGGAGGGGTATATTTCAATGGGTTGGCGGGTCAATCGCCCGCTAACTTCTCAACGAGGTATGGAGTGTCTGCGACTCGCTGATCACGTTGATCTTTCTCCACGCTCCGGCCCGGAAGCGGAGCGACCAGATCACTGCCGTGGCAAATACGAAGATCGTGGCCAGCGACCATTCCGCCACCAGACTGGGACCGATCCGGTCGATCAGCCAGAGCAGGGCCAGGAATGCGCTGGAACAAGCGAAGAACGTCCGGGCGATCCAACGGGTATCTCCCGCCGATGCCAGGACGCACCCCATCATGACATTCGCCGCGTCGAACATGCAATAGAACGCAACGAACTTCATGGTCAGGGAACCGGCCGCCACTATGGCGGCACCTTCGGCTCCCGTGCCGGCGAAGACCGAAACGAGCGGCACCGCCGCGGTGGCGAACAGGATCGCCATTGCCAGCATCCAGATCTCGCACACCAGAAGCGACTGCCAGCCAATGGCCGGAATCTCGTTGTCGCGCCCCTCTCCGCGGGCGTGTCCCACGAGAATCCCCGCGGCCTGTCCGAGCCCGAGAGCGGGGAAAAACGCCATTCCGTTGATCCGGAAGGAGATGCTGGACGCTGCCAGCTCCACGGTCCCCAATCGCCCCACCACGACCAGGAAGAGTGTCCAGGCAGCGAGTTCTCCGCTGATCCGCACCCCCATCGGCACGGCGAGCAGCAGAAAACCGCGGAACCTCACCCACTGGAACCGGCGGGCGGAGGGGTCGGCGAATCCCCCCGACCGGGCGAACAGGAACGTGTACAGGACGGCGGACACCATCTGCGCCGCCACGGTGGCGAGCGCCGCCCCCGCGATGCCCATCCGGGGCAGGCCCCATTCCCCCAGAACCAGACCCCAGGCCAACGCCGCATTCAGCGCGAACGAAACAAAGGTCACCGCCGTGACGATAACGGGGCGGCCTATTCCCGAGAGCCACCCGGCCAAGGCGCCACTCAGCACCGGGAAGAACGAGCCGGCCATGCAGATCCAGAAATACGCCCGTTCGTTCCGGGCGACCTGATGCGCGTGTCCGGCCAGAAGAAACAGGTGCGAAATCGGCCAGGCGGCCACCAGGGCCATGATCCCGGAAAACAGGGCGGTGTGGATTCCAAGCCAGACGGATGTGCGGACGCCATGGGTGTTGCCGCGCCCGTGGTTGTGGGCCACGAAGGTGCCCGCATACCCCGCGGTTCCGAACAGAAACCCCTGGAACAGGATCACGGCGAAGCCGGCGGGTCCTATGGCTGCGACCGCTTCGCTGGAATGCCGCGACAACACGATGGCATCGATGATCTGCATCACCGTGATCGCGGACGTGGAGAGGATCATGGGGCCTGCGAGTTTGAGCAGGCCCGGGATGTGTTTGAAAGACATACTATTCGCTATCCTTGCTGTTGTCGTCAGTACAGAACCGCCGATCGCCCGAGACGGCGCCATACGATTCTCGAGCCGTTTATAGGTTTATTCCACCATGGATTCCGGCTTATTTATGGACGTTGAACCGGGAGGGATACCATCATCAGTCGGTGAGGAACATAACACAGATTGGACACCTGCGGGGAAAGGCCTTCACGTGAACTACTGCTGCTTTCCATGACTCGCCCCTACAACTCCGCAGGCATGCACACATACCTGGCGCCATTGGCCCGGGCACCGCAATTCTCGCATTGCACGGCGGGTCGATCAGTGACGCACCTGATCGTTTCCCAATCCTGCTCACTTTCCAACTCGCACATGTGGCCGGCGTGTTCCTCGGCGCAACGGCAGTTTCGTTTGGCTTTCATGTCCGTATCCCTTCCTTTCATTGATGGCGATTGTCATTCCTTGTCCCAATAATCCCCGGCACGGCGTACAAGATATAAATCGCCCCACTGGAACGGACATTCGCTTTTCACCGCAGGCAACCTCTGTTCACCCCCCCTGCCTCACCGGCACCACCACCGTGAACACCGCGCCCTTGCCCGGTTCGCCGCCCACGCGGATCTCGCCGCCGTGGTCCCTGACGATGCCGTAGGAGACCGCCAGCCCCAGGCCGGTGCCGTCCCGCTTGGTGGAAAAGAAGGGGATGAAAAGCTGCTCGCGCTGTTCCGGGCTGATGCCGGGGCCGCTGTCGGCCACGGATACGCTCACCTGTCCATGATCCCGGTCCAGGGCCGCATCGACCGTCAGCACGCCGCTTCCCTCCATGGCCTGCAAACCGTTCAGTATCAGGTTGGTAAAGACCTGCCGCAACTGGTCCTCATCCCCTTCCAGGGCGATCTCCCGGCCTCGATAGCCGCGCACGAGGGAGAACCCTTCCAGCGGGATCTGGTGCCCGGCCTGGTCGAGTATGCCGTCCAGCAGCGGCTCAAGCGAAAACAGGGCCACCTGCTTGGCGCTGCCCCGGGAAAAGGTCCGCAGGGTGGCCACGATGCGCTCGATCCTTCCCACCTGCCGGATGATGGTCTCCACCTCCTCGCGGGCGGCCGTCTCCCCGGAGACCGACATCTCCAGCAGTTCGGCGTTGCCGCGGATGATGGCCAGGGGGTTGTTGATCTCGTGGGCTACGCCCGACGCAAGCATCCCGATCCCCACCAGCCGCTCGGCCCGCGCCAGTTCCTGCTGCGCCACCAGGAGCAACTGGTTTTGATCCTCCACCTGCGCGGTCCGCTCCGCCACCTTCTCTTCCAGGGTGTGGTTCAGGGCCAGAATCTCCTCCTCCCGCTCCGCCACCCGGTGTTTCATGATGTTGAACTCCTCGGCCAGTACCGCGATCTCGTCGTGGCTTCCCAGGACGATGTCGGGCAGTTGCTCTCCGGCCGCGATCCGCCGGGCCCCGTTTTCAAGCGCCTTGATCGGCCGGGACAGGCTGGTCCCCAGCCAGGCCGAGAGCGAAACCCCGATCAGGGTAACGAGCACCAGAACCCCGGAAAAGATCAGGTTGACCCGCGTGCGCAGTTCACGATACGGGCGTTCGGGCGTCCCGGCGTAGAGGGCGCCGATGATCGCGCCGCCGTAATCCAGCAGCGGCTCATAGGCCGAGAAATTGCGCTCGTTCAGCACAAAGGCGCTGCCCGACCAGCGCTGCCCCCGGCTGATGACGCCATACACCTCGGCCGACATCATCGTGCCGATGGCCGGCTGCCTGTGTTGGTCCAATACCGTGGTGGCAATGCGCACATCGTCCAGAAAGACGGTGGCGTTTCCCATGTCCCGGGTGATGCTGTCCCCCCGCTGGAACACGACCCGGGTGATGCGGTCCACCAGGCGGCTGTCGTTGTTCAGCAGCACCCCGCCGTAGATCACGCCGGAAACCGCGCCGCCCGGAGTCACCACCGGCGCGGCGGCCACGAAAAACATGCCGCGGTCCTCAACCTGCCGGGTATAGAGCCGGCTGTGGGGGGTGGGCCGGATATGGATGCTCATCTGCGCCGGCAGCAGCGGGTTTTCGCGCCCGGCCTGCTCGGGGGCGAGCAGCACGATGCCGCTGACAACGGCCCCCTTGAGTGCATCGGCAACGAGTTTATCGCCCACGCGTGAATCCCCCACACTGCCGGGATGGGCGGCCCGATAGCGGACAAGGCCGTAATGGTCGACCATGGTCAGGAAGCTGAGCCGCTCGTTCCTGAGCATGGCCTGCAAGACGGGGGCGGCCAGGCCGGCAGAGTCGTCGCGCAGCGCGGCCGACAGCTCCGGGGAGCGGCTGGTCAGGCGGACGCTGTCGCCCAGGCGTGCCAACTCTCCCTGCACGATCTCGTGGGCCGAGTTCAGGTCGGTCTCCACCCCCTGCTGGGCCTGACTGAAGAAGCGGGTGGTGATGATCGAAGCGCCGATCAGCCAGCAGAGGGCGATGGCGGTCATCAACGGCACCAGGGTAGCCAGGGTCAGTTTGAGACGTATGGAGTAGCGCAGCAGGCTTTTCATGGGGACGTATTACTCACCCAACCCGTATTCAACGATCTTGCGGTCCAGGGTCTTGCGCGAGATCCCCAGGATTTCCGCGCTGTGGCTCTTGTGGAAACCGGTTTCCCGTAATACCGAGGTGATGTGGCGGCGCTCCATCTCCTCCAGGGCGATCAGCGTCGCCGCCTCGGCCGGGGGGGCGACGCTCTCGCGCCGCCCTCCTTCCAGGGGGAGCAGGGCGGCGGTGATGCAACCGTCGCGGGCCAGGATCACGGCCCGCTCGATGACATTTTCCAGCTCGCGCACATTGCCGGGCCAGTCGTAGCGCATGAGCGCGGCCAATGCCTCGTCGTTGATAGTCCGCACATCCTTTTTCATCCTGCGGGTGGCGATCGCCAGGAAGTGCCGGGCCAGCGGCTCGATGTCATCGCGCCGCTCCCGCAGGGGAGGGAGGTTGATGGAGATGACGTTGAGCCGGTAGTAGAGGTCTTCCCGGAAATGCCCCGCCTGGACCTCGGTCATCAGGTCCTTGTTGGTGGCGGCCACGAACCTCACATCCACCTTGCGGGGGCGGGTGGAGCCGAGCACGATGAAATCCTTCTCCTGGGTGACCCGCAGCAGCTTCGCCTGCACCGCCGGACTGACGTCGCCGATCTCGTCCAGGAAGAGCGTGCCGCCGTCCGCCTCCTCCATGAGCCCTTTCTGGTTGATGACCGCGCCGGTGAACGCGCCCCGCACGTGGCCGAACAACTGGCTTTCCAGCAGGGTGTCCGACAGGGCGGCGCAGTTGAGCGACACGAACGGCTTGCCCCGGCGCGGGCTGTTGCGGTGCAGGGCGCTGGCGATCAGTTCCTTGCCGGTGCCCGACTCCCCCATGATCAGGATATTGGCGTCGCTCTCCGCCACCTGCAGGGTCAAGTCGTAGACCTCACGGAAGGCCGCGCTGCGGAAGACGATGGCATCGCCGCCACCGGCGCCGCCGCGATGCAACTCCTCGCGCAACTGGCGGTTCTCCCGGGCCAGCCGGCGATGATCCAGCAGCCGCTCCAGCACGCCCAGCAGCTTCTCCTTGGGAAAGGGTTTCATGATGTAGTCGTAGGCGCCCAGTTTGATGGCCTGCACCGCATCGTCGATGGTGCCGTGGGCGGTCATGATCACCACCGGCAGGTCATGATTACGCTGGTGCACCTGTTTGAGCACCAGGAGGCCGTCCATGTCCGGCATGCGCACATCCTGCAGGATCACGTCGCACCCGCCGTCATCCGCCGTATCGAGACGCGCCAGCAGGTCAGCCCCGCGGCTGAAGGTCTCCACCCGGTAGCCGGCGGTGCTTAGCAGCTTGTCCAGGTAACGCAGGATATCGGTTTCGTCGTCACAGATATAGATCTTGGGCACTGTTCCCTCTCCTTGAGACAGGTATGGCGCCATCCTCCGGTAGGGGGGTATCTGGCACCGCATACAGGGACAAAACGATACAGTGCCGGACAAAAAGTATCAAGAACTGTTTGCCAGCTCATCGGGCAATTTCTCGGCAAACGCCCTGATCACCAGGATTTACGCCCCATGGGACGGGTCGGCCGTCGTCATCCCCGAGGGCTGAACTTGTGAAAAACATCCGCACGCGGAGACGTGGCCGGCAAGCAGGCGCCTGAGTGAATTGAACCCGATCCCGCCGGACAAAAAGTCCCGTCCACGGACAGAATGACACAACAATTATCCGTTTTCATCCCCTGGCCATCACCAACCAACCATATCAATCCGTTTATATTACAAGCCATTGCACGTTTATTCCCCAGACAGCCTTTTTTGGCACGCCGGTTGCCCTGTCCAGCTACGTGTATACACGTATACACACATCTCACGATAAAGTGGAGGACAGGGATGATAAAGGATGGCTTGTTCCCCGACGTTTCCCGCCGGGACTTCATCAAGACGTGCGTGACGGTTTCCGCCATGCTGGGGCTCCCCTTCGGCATGGTCAGCAAGGTCGCTGCGGCGGCCCGAAAAAGCGACAACCGGCCGGCGGTGATCTGGCTGCATTTCCAGGAGTGCACCGGCTGTTCCGAGTCGCTGCTCCGTTCGACCCATCCCACGGTGTCGAACCTGATTCTGGACATGATCTCGCTGGATTACCACGAGACCCTGATGGCCGGCTCGGGCCACCAGGCCGAGAAGGCGTTGCACGACTCCCTGCTGGCCAACAAGGGTAACTATATCCTGGTGGTCGAGGGGGCCATTCCCACCAAGGACGACGGCGTCTACTGCAAGGTGGGGGGCAGGACCGCCCTGGACTCCCTGACCAAGGCCGCCGAAGGGGCCCTGGCCATCATCGCCATGGGCACCTGCGCCGGCTACGGCGGCATCCAGTCCGTGGGACCGAATCCGACCGGCGCCGTCGGGGTGCGGGATATCGTCAAGGACAAGCCGATCATCAACATCCCCGGCTGTCCGCCCAACCCCTACAATTTCCTTTCCACGGTGCTCTATTACATCACCTTCCAGAAGCTGCCCGAACTGGACCAGCTCGGGCGACCCAAATTCGCCTATGGCCGGAAGATCCACGAGCATTGCGAGCGGCGGCCCCATTTCGACGCCGGCCGGTTCGCCAAGTCCTTCGGCGACCCGACCCACGCCGAGGGATACTGCCTCTACAAGCTGGGCTGCAAGGGGCCGGCCACCTACGCCAACTGTTCAGTGCAACGCTTCAACGACGTGGGTGTCTGGCCGGTCTCCATCGGCCATCCGTGCATCGGCTGTACCGAACCGGACATCCTCTTCAAGACCGCCATAGCGGACAAGGTCCAGATCCACGAACCGACCCCGTTCGACAGCTACGCCCCGGTGGACCTGAAGGAAAAGGGCAAGGGTCCCGACCCGCTCACCACCGGCGTAATCGGCCTGGCGGCCGGCGCTGCCATTGGCGCCGGGGTCATGATGGCCAGGAAACTCCCGGACGGGCCGGACAAGGGGGATGACCATGAGAAAACCGAGTAGACGCCAGTTCCTCAAGATCATGGGCGTTGGCGGCGCGGCGCTCCTGGCCGGCAGGCGCGCCGCAGCCTCGGAAGAGCACCACGTCAACAACGAGACCCTGGGCATGCTCTATGACGCCACCAAATGCGTCGGCTGCAAGGCCTGCATGGCGAGCTGCAAACGGGTCAACGGCGATTACGGGAGCCTCTCCTACGAGCGGGCGCCCTTCGACAGCGACGGCCTGTGGGACGCGCCCCAGGACCTGTCCGGCAGCACCCGCACCCTGATCAAGCTCTTCAAGGAGTCCGAGCGGGAGTGGTCCTACGTCAAATACTCCTGCATGCACTGCCAGAAGCCGTCCTGCGTCTCGGTCTGCCCGGTCACCGCCATGACCCGCGATCCGGTGACCGGCATCGTGGACTACAACAAGAACGCCTGCATCGGCTGCCGTTACTGCCAGGTGGCGTGCGCCTTCACCATCCCCAAGTTCCAATGGGAAAAGGCGATTCCCCAGATCGTCAAATGCGACCTGTGCAAGAATACCAACCTGCCCAAAAAGGGGATCTCGGCCTGCGCCGAGGTCTGCCCCACCGGCGCGATCATGTTCGGCAAGCGCAAGGACCTGCTGGCCGAGGCCAACAAACGGCTGCAGGAACATCCGGGCACCTATCTCGACCACATCTACGGCGAAAAGGAACTGGGGGGCACCAACCATCTCTACCTGGCCGCCATGCAGTTCAACAAGCTGGGACTGCCGGTTCTCAAAACAGAGGCCCCGGCCGAGTTTTCGGAAAAGATTCAACACACCATCTACAAGGGATTCATCGCACCGGTGGCCCTCTACAGCACCCTCTGCTTCATCGCCATCAAGAACATGAGGAACGGCAACGGCGAACACAAAGCGGAGCACGACGCTACCACCGACAAACCCAAGGAGGACGGCGATGGGAAACGATGAATACCAGAAACTCAATACCCGGATACTGACACCGTCCTTCTGTGTTCTGCTCACGCTGACCCTGATCGGCTTCGCCCTGATGGCGGTGCGCTTCATCAAGGGGATCGGAGCGGTCTCCAACATGAGCGACGGCTACCCCTGGGGGATCTGGATCACCTACGACGTGGCCACCGGCACGGCCATCGCCTGCGGCGGCTACGCCATGGCGATCCTGGTCTACATCAGGAACCGCATGCACTACCACCCCATGATCCGCTCGGCCATCCTCACCAGCATGTTCGGGTACGGCCTTGCCGGTTTCTCGGTCATGGTGGACGTGGGACGCCCCTGGAACGCCTACAACTTCTTCATCCCTTCCCACTGGCAGGCTAACTCGGCCATGTTCGAAGTGGCCCTGTGCGTCATGGCCTACACCACCGTACTGATCATCGAGTTCATGCCGGCCATCCTGACCTGGATCGAGAGGACCGAGTGGCGCACCCTGCAGCATCTGCTGAACAAGCTCTACGGCCGGCTGGGCAAGCCGGCGCCCGAACATCTGGCCGACCGGCTGGAGGGGGTCAAGGAGATCGCCGCCTGGCTCAAGCCGCGTCTTGACAAGGCGCTGATCTTCATCATCGTGCTGGGGATCACCCTGCCGACCATGCACCAATCGTCCCTCGGCTCGCTGCTGCTGATCGCCTCCACCAAGCTGCACCCGCTCTGGTACACCGGCTTCCTGCCGCTGTTGTTCCTGATCAACTGCGTGTACATCGGCTACTCCATCGCCATCCTGGAGTCGGTCATCTCCTGTTACGCCTTCAAGCGTCCCTTCGAAACCGCGGAACTGGCCGGCCTGGCCCGCATCATCCCCTGGCTGACCGTGATCTGGCTTTCGGTGGTGGTCGGCGACCTGGCCTGGCGCGGCCAGTTGGCGGCGGCGGTCTCGCTTGACTTCTACTCGCGCTTCTTCCTGCTGGAGTTCTGCCTGATCGGCGGCGGCTCGCTGCTCCTGTTCAGCGGCCGCAAACGCGCGTCGGTTCGCTGGCTGTTCGTCTCCGCCGTCCTGATCGTCCTGGGAGGCGCCCTGTACCGTTTCAATGTCTACCTGATCGGCTTCAACCCCGGCAAGGGGTGGCACTATTTCCCGGCCCTGGCCGAACTCCTGATCACGGTGGGGATCGTGGCCTTCGAGATCCTGGGGTACCAGGTGCTGGTCAAGATACTGCCGGTGCTCCCCCGGCTGCACACGCGGGAACAGCACGAGGCCGCGGGGCATGGAGCGGCGGAGAAAGCCTGAATTATGGAGTTCCCTCCTTTGAAAAAGGGGAGGCAGGGGGGATTTCGTTTTTGACGTCAACGGCAAATCCCCTCAATCCCCCTTTTTCAGAGGGGGAAGACTAA
Source organism: Desulfuromonadales bacterium (assembly GCA_015688915.1). GTDB lineage: Bacteria > Desulfobacterota > Desulfuromonadia > Geobacterales > Pseudopelobacteraceae > JACPFJ01. The sequence continues at coordinate 5,170 of JAATGX010000137.1, read as the reverse complement.
ATACACAACCTATTTTACTGGAGGAATGAATATGGCCCGCATCACCCTCGACCCCATCACCCGCATCGAAGGCCACCTGCGCATCGATGTCGAAGTAAACGGAGGTGCCGTCAGCAACGCCTGGTCTTCGGCCCAGATGTGGCGCGGCATCGAGACCATCCTCAAAGGGCGGCCGCCCCAGGATGCCTGGATCTACGCCCAGCGTTTCTGCGGCGTCTGTACCACGGTGCACGCCATCTCGTCCATCCGCTCGGTGGAGAACGCCCTGAAGGTGGAGGTGCCGCTCAATGCCCAGTACATCCGCAACATCATCATGGCCCAGCACTCGGTGCAGGACCACATCGTGCATTTCTACCACCTGTCGGCCCTGGATTGGGTGGACGTGGTCTCGGCGCTCAAGGCCGATCCGAAAAAGACCGCCCAACTGGCCCAGTCCATCTCCGACTGGCCCGGCAACAGCGAAACCGAGTTCAAGGCGGTGCAACAGAAACTGAAATCCTTCGTGGAAACCGGCCGCCTGGGGATCTTCTCCTCCGGCTACTGGGGACACCCGGCCATGAAACTGCCTCCCGAAGCCAACCTGATGGCCGTGGCCCACTACCTGAGGGCCTTGGATTTTCAGCGCAAGGCGGCGCAAGCGGTCGCCATCCTGGGGGGCAAGAACCCCCATATCCAGAACCTGTGCGTGGGGGGCGTGGCAACGGCCATCAACATGGAGAACCTGGCCACCCTCAACATGGAACGGATCATGGCCCTGCGGGTGCTGATGGAAGAGACCCGCGAGTTTGTCCAGAAGGTCTACTACCCGGACATGCTGGCCATCGCCTCGGCCTACCAGGAATGGTTCAAGTACGGCCGCGGCGTCGTCAACTACCTGGCTGTTCCGGAGATGGCCGAAGATACCCGGAACACCAAGTTCGCCCTGCCGGGCGCCATCATCACCGATGCAAACCTCTCGGGTGCCCGGATCATCACCAATCACCAGGACCTGGACCTGATCGCCAACATCAAGGAAAACACGACCCATGCCTGGTACGAGGGGAACAGCACCCTCCACCCCTGGGAGGGGGAGACCAAACCCAAGTATGGCGAGTTCCAGGACAACGGCAAATACTCCTGGTGCAAGGCTCCCCGCCTGGCCGGCCGGGCGGTGCAGGTCGGTCCGCCGGCCCAGCTCTTCGCCGACTATGCCGGCGGCAACCAGAAGGTCAAGAAGCTGGTGGACGATTCCTGCAAGAAGATCGGCATCACGGCCAACGACCTGCACTCCACCATGGGCCGCCTGGGCGCCCGCGCCATCAGGGCCCACCTGATGGCCGACTATTCCCTGGAATACCTGGACAAGCTGGTGGCCAACGTGGCCAAGGGCGACAAAGCCTATGCCAACCCGACCGAGATCCCCAAGGGAGAGTTCAAAGGCGTCGGTTTCCACGAGGCGCCGCGCGGCACGCTGTCCCACTGGGTCGTGATCGAAAAGCAGAAGATCAAGAACTACCAGGCCGTGGTCCCCTCCACCTGGAACGCCTCGCCCCGGGACGACAAAGGGGCCCTGGGGCCCTACGAGGCCTCGCTGGTGGGCAACCCGGTGGCGGATTCCGAAAGGCCGCTGGAGGTGCTGCGCACCAGCCACTCCTTCGACCCCTGCATCGCCTGCGCGGTGCACACCATCGACCCGGAGGGGAAAGAGATCACGAACGTGAAGGTGATGTAAAAATCAAACAAAGCGCCTCTCACAGAGCTCACAGAGGCACAGAGGTGTACCGTGAGAGGCCCGCGGTAATGATTTTGATTTCTCCGTGTGCTCTGTGCCTCTGTGAGAGAATAGGTGTGTAATTCATGAAAACTCTCATCTTCGGCGCCGGCAACCTGCTCCTCTCGGACGAGGGTTTCGGTGTCCATTTTGTAAAGTATCTGCAGGAGCATTATGTCTTTTCCGACGATGTCGAACTGTATGACGGCGGTACCCTGGGCATCATGGTCACCCACTGGCTGGAGGAGGCCGACCGGGTCTTCCTGGTGGACGTGATCGAGGCACAGGGGGAACCGGGGGAGATCTTTCGCTACGAAAAGGACGATTTCATGCTGAGCAGGCTGCCGGTCAAGCTGTCGCCCCACCAGATCGGCATCCAGGAGGTCCTGACGCTGAGCGAGCTCCGCGGGCGCTGTCCGGAGCGGATCACCCTGTTCGGCGTGATCCCGGAGTCCTACGAGGCCGGAGTGGAGTTGTCGCCCAACCTGGCGGGGAAACTGCCGGGCCTGGCAGAGATGCTGGTGGAGGAGTTGACGGCAGCAGGGCACGTGGTTTCGCGGCAGTGATGAAGCCGGGCAGAAGGGGCACGCGGGGATTCAGCCCTCCCCTGAGCCCTGACAGGGGCGCATCACCTGATGCCCTCGATACAAAGGATCTCCATGAAAGTCAGAACCAAATTCATCACCATCAACACCGTCATCGTCGCCGTCGCCCTGGCCGCCACCACCGCGACCTGCCTGATCCGGTTCGAGGGAGAGCTGCGCCGCCAGGCCCAGGCATCCCAGGAGTCCCGTCTCAAGACGCTGTGGGAACTGCTCAAGGCCAAGGGAACGGATTTCAGGATCGCGGATGGGAAACTGCTTGCCGGCGATTACGTGCTGAACGGCAATGTTGAACTGCCGGACAAACTCAAGGAGATCAGCGGCGGCACCGCCACCGTTTTCATGGGGGACGAGCGGGTCTCCACCAACGTGGTCAAGCCGGACGGCAGCCGGGCCATCGGCACCAAACTGACCGGGCCGGCCTACGAGGCGGTAATCACGCGGGGCGCCTCCTACCGCGGCGAGGCCGACATCCTCGGCATACCCTACTTCACGGCCTACGATCCGATCCGCAACGCCCGGGGCGAGGTGATCGGCATACTGTACGTGGGGGTTGAAAAGGCCGAATTCTATGCCGCCTACAACCACCTGAAGGTGGTGATCGCCGCGATCTGCTGCGGCATCCTGCTGCTGGCGGGGTTCCTCAGCCACCTCACCATCCATAGCCTCTTCATCCCGCTCAACCGGATGCACGACCTGCTGAAGGACATGGCCGAAGGCGAAGGCGATCTGACCAAGCGCCTCGACCACCGGAAGCGGGACGAGATCGGCGCGATGTGCGCCTCGTTCAACACCTTCATGGACAAACTGCACGGCACCATCGCCAAGGTGTCCGGCATCACCGGGCAGTTGGCCGCCGCCGCGGTGCAGGTGCAGGGGACATCCCAGCAGATCGCCCACGGGACACAGCGGGTTTCGTCCCAATCCACCGGCATCGCGACGGCAGCGGAAGAGATGGCGGCCACTTCGACGGAAATCGCCCACAACTGCGTGGTCGCCGTTGCCGAAGCCCGGAATACGACGGAATCGGCCCGGGCCGGCGTCGCTGTCGTCGAAAGCACGATATCCAACATGGACACTATCGCCCGGCGGGTCACCACCGCCGCCAGGACGGTGGAGGCCCTGGGCCGGCGCTCGGACGAGATCGGCGAGATCATCGGCACCATCGAGGACATCGCCGACCAGACCAACCTCCTGGCGCTGAATGCCGCCATCGAGGCGGCCCGGGCCGGAGAACAGGGGCGCGGATTCGCCGTGGTGGCCGACGAGGTGCGGGCCTTGGCCGAACGGACCACCCGGGCGACGGGAACGATCGGAGAGATGATCGCCGCAGTCCAGAGCGAGACCGGCAGCGCAGTGGCATCGATGAAACAGGGTGTGGAAGATGTTGCCGCCGGGACGAAAGAGGCGCGGCGTTCCGGTGATGCTCTGGGGGAGATCCTGCAATTGATCGGTAACGTCACCTCGCAGATCAACCAGATCGCGACGGCAGCCGAACAGCAGACCGCCACGACCCGCGAGATCAGCGGCAATATGCTGCTGATCACGGACGTGGTCAGGGAGACGGCGGGCGGGGCGCAGGACTCGGCCGCCGCCGCGGAACAGTTGAGCAGGCAGGCCCTGGATCTCAAGACGCTGGTGGGACAGTTCCGCCTGGCCGACTGACATACCGCCGGCGAATCGGCGGCCGCGGTTCAATACGGCGTACACGGGGCCCCCTTCAGGCGGGCCCCGTTGTCGTTGGGCGCGCAGTAGCGCCGCGTGATCAGGCCAAGCGGCCGGACGCCTCCTGCCGGAGCGGCAGCAGCACCATGAAGGTCGATCCTTCACCCATGCGGCTCTCCACCCGGATCTCCCCGCCATGGTCGCTGACAATGCCGTAGGAGACCGCCAGTCCCAGCCCGGTGCCGCGCGGCTTGGTGGAGAAGAAGGGAATGAAGAGCCGCTCCATGTCCTCCCCGGTGATGCCGCAGCCGTGGTCCCGCACCGTCACCCGCACCTGTTCGCCGTCCGCCTCCGGTTTCACGTCCACCACCATCTCGCCCCCTTCGGGCATGGCCTGCAACCCGTTGGCCACCAGGTTGGTAAAGACCTGGTGCAACTGGTCCGCGTCCCCCTCTATCTCAACGTCGCTGCCCCAGTAGCCCCGAACGACCCGGTACCGTTCCAGGGGTATCTGGTGGCCGATCCGGTCCAGGATGCCGTCCAGCAACTCACCCAGGGAAAACCGGGTGACCCGCTGCATCCCGCTGCGGGAGAAGACCCGCAGGTTGTTGACGATGCGGCCGATACGCACCGCCTCGTCCACGATGGCATCCACCTCCTCCCGGTCCTCGTTGTCCGGCGGGATGGACGCCTGCAACAGTTCGGCGTTGCCGCGGATAATGGCCAGGGGGTTGTTGATCTCGTGGGCCACGCCGGCCGCCAGCAGCCCCAGCCCCGCCAGCCGTTCGGCCTTGGCCAGCTCCTTCTGGGCCGCCAGCAGTTGCCGGCTCTTTTCCTCCAACTGGTGGGTTCGTTCCTCCACGTTCTGTTCCAGGGTCTGCTTCAGCAGGCTGACCTCGCGGGCCATGGTGTTGAACTCTTCGGCCAGCAGACCGATCTCGTCATCACCCCTGACCACGATCGGTTCGATGGGCGCCCCGGTGGCCATGCGGCGGGCCGCCTCGGCCAGGGCCCGCACCGGCCGGGCCCGGCGGCTGCCGATCCACGTGGAGAGCGTGATGCCGATCAGGGCCACGACCCGCAACACCCCCGCCATGATCAGGTTCAGGTTTTTTCTCAGATCCAGGAGCGGCCGTTTCGGCATGCCGTCGTT
>JAATGX010000177.1 GCA_015688915.1 Desulfuromonadales bacterium | reverse complement strand
GTGGCCGTGCGATCCTCGGGGGAGGCATGCACCTTTCGTCCCGACTCCGCCAGGTCCCGCGCCTGTTTCAAAAGTTCGGGGACATGGAAGACGTTGATGATGTTGTTCCCCTCGCCGATGGTGGCGCCGGAAACCAGGCGCAGGTTCTGGATATGCCCGGGCAGCGGTTTCACGACCATCTCCTCCCTGCCCAGGATCTCATCGACCACGAGACCCAGCTTCTCGTCGCCGTTCACGATGATGACCAGCAGCTTTTCGCCCTTCTCCGCCTCCGCTTCAGGGGGCAGCCCGAGGATGGCGGCCAGGTCCTCCACCGGGATGATCTGTTCCCGCAGGCGGATGGCCCGCTTGTGGACGATCTCGATGATCTCCTCGCTCCGGACCGAGAGCATTTCGGTGATGGAGGTGGCCGGAAGGGCGCAGGGGCGGCCGTTGGCGGAAACCAGGAACAGGGGGAATACGGCCAGGTTGAGTGGCAGGCGGAGAAAAAAGGTGGTGCCCTTCCCTTCCTGGGTTTCGATGATGATGGCGCCCTTCAGGTCATCGACGATGTTTTTCCTGACCACATCCATGCCCACGCCACGGCCGGAGAGATCGGTGATGATCGGACTGGTGCTGAAACCGGGCAGAAAAATCAGGTTGGTCAGCTCGGACCGGGACATGCGGGCCAGGGTATCCGCGTCGTACAAACGTTTGGAAAGGGCCTTTTCGCGGATCCGTTCGTGCGACATCCCCCTGCCGTCGTCACCGAGAGCGATGGTAACGCAGCCGCCGTCGTAACATGCCGAAAGGGTGATGATCCCCTTGGCCGGTTTCCCCGCGGCCACACGTTCTGCGGCGCTTTCCAGGCCATGGTCGAGGGAGTTGCGGATCATGTGGATGAGGGGGTCGCCGATCTGCTCGATGATCTTCCGGTCCAGTTCGGTCTCGCCCCCGTTGACCTCGAAGTCGATCTCCTTGCCGTGCTCCCGGGCCAGGTCGCGCACCGTGCGGCGCAAGGTGTCGAACACGGTGGAAAGGGGCAGCATGCGCAACTTGAGCGACGTTTCCTGGAGATCGCCAACCAGATGGTCCTGCATGAGGGAAGCGTCCGACAGGGAACGCACCGCCTGGGTCAGGGAAAGACGAAGGGCCGTGCCGGCTGCGGCCAACTCCCGCAGGGTGCCGTCGTTGCCGGAGCCCGCGGCGGGGGACTCCTCCAATTGCGCCACGAAACGCTCCATGGCGCGGTCGATCTCGCGCAACCGCCCCACGTGCTTTCTGAACCTGCCGTGCTCGGAAACGATCTCTCCCATGAGCCTGATCAGATCGTCCAGCTTGGCGGAATTGATGCGCAGGTAATCGATCTGCCGGACCTTCGCGCCTGGCCGGGCCGGCCGGGCATCGTCCGTCACGGGCGCGGCCGGCGCTTCATCCGGCGTGGCCGTGCCGGGGGAAGGGACAGCAACGGCCTGTTGCGCGGTTCCAGCGGTTTCCGCCGCAACCGGTTCATACGCGGATGGCGCGGCCGGGGCGGGTTGCCGCCCATCGCCCGGACCGCCCGCCCCGCCGGCCGCCGCGGCCAGTTCATCGCACAGGACCTTGGGCGCCTCCGGCAACGGCTCGCCCGCGGCCACCTTGTCCAGCATGGCCGACAGGGCGTCCACCCCTCTGAAAAAGAGGTCCGCCAGGGACGGGGTGAGGGAAATCCTGCCGCTCCGCACCGCATCGAGCGCATCCTCCATCTTGTGCGCCAATTCGGTGATGCCCGGCAGCTTCATCATGCGCGACGACCCCTTGATGGTATGGGCCGAACGGAACAGGGAGTTGAGCGTCTCGGCATCGCCGGAAGCCCTTTCCAGGTCGAGCAGGGCGCCGCTTATCCGTGAGCAGTGTTCACGGGCCTCCTCGATGAAACGCGCCAGAAATTTCGATTGGTCGAATGCCATGGATTACGTTCCCTGTTCTTTTATGAGTGACAACTTGTGCCGGCAGATGGCCGCGAACTGATCCGACTTGAACGCCAGGGGGAAATACGCCCGTTCGTGTTCACCCGGAGCCCCGGTATCCAGAATCCTGAGCGTTGATTCGTAACCGCTGCGCGCCCGTTTCCTGTCACCCCGCGAATAAACGATCTCGGCGGTATAGAAATGGGCCGGCCAACAGGACGAATCCAGGTAGATGGCTTCCCTGAACCGTTTGAGGGCCTCTTCGCCGTCTTCCGCGTGCCGGGCGACAATGCCGAGCATGAGAGATGCCTCCAGGCAGAGCGGGTCGTTGGCAAGCGCCCTGTTGCAGGCGTCGCGCGCCTCGCCGTAACGGGACAGATTCAGGAGAATGCTCCCCTTGAGGGCATGGGCCTTGACAAAGGAGCCGTCGCGTTCGATGAGGGTTTCGAGAAGCTCGATGGCCGCGTCCGGACGATTGGTGCGGGCCAGTTCAAGGGCGTCGTCAAAGAGCGCATGGATACCGGGAACAACAGCGGGTGGAACAGGACGCTCCGGGACCACGGAGGCATGACCGCGACGCGATGTTGCCCCGTGACTGTGCTTCGGGGCCGGCTGCTGTTCGTTCGCGTGGCCGGCCCGACGCTGGCCGCGACGATCTCCTATATGGATTTTCGGCAATTTCCGGTATAAAAAGAGCGCGTCCTGTTCCACCAGGCTGAGGATACCCAGGTCGTGATGCATGGTTTCCGTGGCACCGACCAGGAGATAGCCTCCTTCATTGAGAAGCTCGGCCAGGCGGCTGAAGATCCTGTGCTGCACCTGGACCGGAAAATAGATCGAGACGTTCCGGTACAGGATGATGTCGGGCGATCCCATGACCGGCGGGTAGGCGGTGCCCAGGAGATTCGCGATTTCGAACACCACATCCCGCCTGATCTCTTCCCTGATCCGGTACTCCCCCATGCCGGCCGGCTCGAAATACCGCTCGATCAGCGTGGTGTCCGTCCCCCGGAAGGAGGCCTTTCCAAAAAACCCCTCCTGTGCCCTGGCAATGGCATTGGCGTCGATATCCACACCAACGATGGCAAAGAGCTTCCCCGATTCGGCCCCGTACCGCTCCCGCAGCAGCATGGCAATGGAATACGGCTCCTCGCCGGTGGAGCAACCCGCGCTTACGATCCTGACCTGCCCCTGCTTCCGGTCCTTCACGATCTCCGGGATCAGCCGTTCGATCAAAAGCTTCAGGTGGTCGGGCTCGCGGAAGAAATAGGTCTCATTGACGGTCAGCAGTTCCACCAGCCGGTGAAATTCAGCTTCGTTGCCGCTCACGAGCGCGCGGTAGACATCCGGTTCCTCAATCCCCAGCGAGGTCATCCTCCGGTGCACCCCCGCGCCCAACGTAACCGCCCGCTCCTTCTCGAAACTGAGCCCGCACCGACTCAGCAGCAGTTCCTTGAAGCGGTCGAGTTTGATGGTATCCGCATCCGTCATGATGGTTGCCCCGTCATCACCCGAGGCCGCCGCGGACCCCAGAAGCGTATCGCAGCGGGGATTTTCATGAATTACCGTTGTCCGCGGACGTGGCGGCCTCACTATCGGCAACCGGAGCGCCCAGTTTGAAGGTCAGGACCAGGGATCTCAGTTTTTCCGACAACTCGGCCAGTTCATCGGTTACGACATTCGACTTGCGGATGGAATCGGTGGAGTAGCGCAACCCTTGGTCGATATCCTTGAGCGCCAGCACCACCTGGCTGCTGGCGATCTGCTGCTGCTGGGTGGACAGGGAGATCTGCCGGGCCGACGACGTGGTCTCTTCCACCCCGTCCACGATGTCGATCAGCATCGCGACCGTGTGGGAGGCGTATTCCTGGCCATCCATGGTCATGCGGGAACTCTTCTCCGACGACATCACCAGGCGGTTGACCGCATCCAGGATCTCGGTGATCTTGCCCTCGATCTCCGCCGTGGATTCCACCACGCTGTCGGCCAGGCGCCGGATCTCGACCGCCACCACCCCGAAGCGTTTTCCGGCCTCTCCGGCGCTGGCCGCCTCAAGCGCCGCATTGAAGGCGATCAGCTTGGTCTGATTGGCGATGTTGTTGATGATCTCCATCACCTTGTTGATCTCTTTCGATTTCCGCCCCAACTCGACGATCTCGACCAGGTTGGCCTGGATGTCCTGGCTGATGTCGTTCATCTTGAAGGTGAGGTTCTCCACCTCCTGGGCACCCTGCTTGGTATCCACCAGGGTCTTGTCCGCCCGCGCCACAACACCCTGGCTGTGCTGGGCGATCTGGCTGGCCGTGGACGAAAACTCCTCCATGGTCGACGATATCTCCACGACCGAACTGGAAAGCTCGGTGCTGAATTCGGTCTGCCTGTCAATGGAGGTGGCGATCACACCGGCATGGGAGTGGACCTTTTCGGTCACGTCGGAAACCATCCCGATGACCCGGCGCAGGTTTGCGATGTGCTCGTTGAGCCAGCGGGCCAGTTCACCCACCTCGTCACCGCTGGTCACGGGCACGGTGACGGTCAGGTCGTTGTTGAAATTCTTCATGGTGCGGGTAATGGTCTCGATGGGACCGGCAATGTACCTGTTGACCAGAAAGACCGCCGCAAGCAGGAGGATGATCAGGAGCGTGAGGGATATGGCGACGTATTGGGCGATGCTGCTCGAGATTTCATGTCGTATGGTGGCCTGCTCCCTGGCGACCGCGGCTTCCACGTCATCCACGTAGACGCCGGTCCCCACGGCCAGGTTTCTGCCGGGAATGGCCTTGGCATAGGAGATCTTCGGCTTCAACTGCTCCTGCCCCGGCATCTTCCACATGTAGTCCACAAACCCTTCGCCTTTTTCACGGCATACCCTGGTGATCTCCCGCAGGATGTAGACGCCATTGGGATCGCGCAGGTCGCTCTGGTTCGTGCCGTCCAGGCGGGGATCGGGGTGGAAAACGAACACGTTGTTGAAATCGTTGATCCAGAGATAGCCGCTCCGGCCATAGCGCATGTTTTTCGCGAGATTTCTGGCATCACCCGGAGACGCCTTTTCCAGGATCTTCACCGCCATCTCCACATACCCCTTGATCTGCTCTTTCCGTTCGGATATCAGCGTCGCGCGGTAGGCCGCGATCCGCGCCTCGCCCCGGGAAACGATATTGATGATGGAAATGGCCGAAATGACGGTAGCTATGGAGAAAACGCAGACCAGCGTCAGTCCCAGCACCTTTTTCCGCAGCGATAGTTGCATTGTGCCCCCCTTGTCGAACAGTCGAGACGAATAAACGACCCGCAGCCCGTCAGATGTTTGAGGAAACATCCAGCATGAAGCGCCCCATGATCCCCTTCAGGTCGCTGGACAAGACCATGAGATCCTTGCCGATGGTATTGATCTGCTGGATGGACATGGACGAATGCCGCGCCCCCTCCTGGATGTCGCGCAACGCGGTGACAACCTGGCTGCTGGCCATCAGTTGCTGCTGGGTTGAAAGGGAGATCTGCCTGGCGGCATCGCTGGTGGCCGTGGCCCCATCAACCACATCGCAGAGCATCTCCATGGTCCGCCCCGAGTAGTCCAATCCCTCTCGGATACCCTTGGAACCCTTTTCCGAGGCGATCACGAGGCGGTTGACCGCATCCATGATCTCGGTGATCTTTCCTTCGGTGGCGCCGGCCGACTCCACGACACTGTCCGCCAAGCGCCTGATTTCCACCGCCACCACCCCGAAGCGCTTTCCGGCCTCCCCGGCGCTGGCCGCTTCCAGTGCCGCATTGAAGGCGATCAGCTTGGTCTGGTTGGCGATAGTGCCGATGATCTCCATGATCTTGGTGATCTCTTTCGATTTCCGCCCCAACTCCACGATCTCGCGGAGATTGGTCTCGTTGTCGAGGCTGATGTCGTTCATCTTGATGGCGAGGGTTTCAACCCCGGACGCGCCGTTTTTGGTGCACTGGAGGGTCCGGTCGGCGATATCCACCACGTCGTGGCTGTGATTGGCAATCTGTCCGGCTGTCGAGGAAAACTCCTCCATGGTGGTGGAGATTTCCGTCACCGAACTGGAGAGCTGACCGGAAAATCCGGCCTGCTGCTCAACACTGGCCGACAGCCTCCCGGCAAAGGAGTAGACCTTGTCGGTCACGTTGCTGAGCGCAATGATCATCTGTCGCAGATTCTCGGTCATGCAATTGAACATGCCCGCCATTTCCCCCAGCTCGTCATGGAACAGCAGCGGTGCCTCCGCGGTCAGATCGCCCTTGGCCACCCTGGCGGCCACGTCCCGCACGGAGTGGATCCCATCGCGAACGGACAGGAAACAGCCGATATTCAGATAGACGCCCAGCAACAACGCACCAAGGGAAAGAACCAGGCACGTTTGGGCTGCCGCGCCCGTAATGAGGAGCGTGGCGAGCAGGACTATGGGGATGCAGAGGAAACTACCCACAACAACTATCTTGCGGGAATAGGGAAGTTGTTTCATCAGCAGAATGGCCGGCTTGAACAGCATCATGCGTGCACCTCCACCAGGGCATCCGGCGCCCTTCTATTTTCCAACAGGCGGAGAAAGTCCACCAGTATGATCATCCGGTCGCCCTTGACCACGATTCCCCACATCCCGTTGCGCAGGGCGAACGGTTCCATCAGGGGGGGAAACGGGTGAATTTCCTTCACGGCGATTCCGGCGATATCCTCCATCCTGTCGATGACTACCCGGTAGTCCTGCGATTTCCCCGTTTTGATGCCGATTACGACAGGCGCGGTATAGATGATCGCGTCGTCACCGTACCCCATCTCCCGGTGAAACCAGAGCAGGTTGGCGGACGCTTCACCCTGGCACGCGAACGTCCCTTCCACCTGGTCCGCATCCACACCGAAATGGACCCCCGCGACCGAAAAGAGGAGCAGATTGAGGCCACAGGGGCCGAGCGTGTCCCCCGCACCATTCATAGCGTTATCTTGGCCGACAGTTTCCCGATGTCCAGCAGGGTTACCGTCTCACCGCCATACCTGATCTCTCCGGCAACCAGGTCGCGGGCCGCGCCGCCGAGCGTCGTCAGGGGAGGTTCGATCGTACTGACCGGGACATCCACCACATCCTCAATGGAATCGATCATGACGCCGGAGTGAAAATCTCCCCATACCGCCATGGCAATATGCCCCTTGTGGGGGTCTGCCCGTTCCTCTCCCAGAAAATAACGGATGTCGATGACCGACTCGATATCCCCGCGCACGTTGATGAGGCCGGGAAGATACCCGGGAAGGCCCGGCACCCATGAGATCTCGCAGGCCGGCAGGATCTCGCTGATGTTTGCGCCGTAAAACGCATAGCGATTCCCTCCGGAGGTGAAGATGACGATCTTGACTCGCTCCTCTTCCACATCAACGACCTCCTGCGCGCGCTGCTGCCGTTTCAGTTCGTTCAGGATCAGTTCGCTTTTCAGTTGTTCATCGGATGTTGTCATACCCGGCTTCTCCTCGGCCCTGTCCCGGAGGAACGTTATTGAATCACTTTTCCGTGGCGGGTGCGCTGTCCGGAGACACCCCGGGCAGGGCAAACGAAAAGGTGCTCCCCTCACCCGGACGGCTCTCCATCCAGATGGAACCGCCATGATACTCCACAATCTGCTTGCAGATGGGGAGTCCCAGGCCGGTACCCTTGGGTCGGTCGGTCAGGGTATCGCCCACCTGCTTGAATTTTTCAAAGACCTCCCCGCGGTCTTTTTCAGCAATGCCGACCCCGGTATCGACGATCGAAACCGTGATAGCATCCCGATTGCCGGCGGCGGGGCCGCCCCTATCGCAGCCTCTCCGCGCCACAACCGTGACCGAACCGGTGTCGGTGAATTTCAGGGCATTGGACAGGAGATTGATCACTACCTGGATTATCCTGTTCCTGTCGCAGGATACCGGGGGGAGCTCAGGAGCAATGTCCCTGACCAGGGGCAGGCCTTTGTTCTCGAAGAGCGACGCCATGGCCGCAATCGCCTGGTCGAGGATTTCCGGCACCGTGGCCGGGTACATCTTCCAGTCGATCTTTCCCGCCTCCAGCTTCGAAAGATCGAGCACGTCGTTGATCAGCTCGGTGAGCCGTTCCCCTTCGGAAATGATGATTTTGATATTTTCACTTACCTGGCGGACCGTGCGTTCCGTTTTGGCGTCACCGGCGGGAAGCTGGGGAAAAACGACCTCTTCGAGTTTTTTCCTGATGATCTTCGTGAACCCCAGCACCGAGGTCAGCGGGGTCCTGAGTTCATGGGAGACGGTGGAGATAAAGTCGTCTTTCATCCGCTCGATCTCTTTTTCGGACGTTACATCGCGCACGATTACGATATTGCCGATGAATTCGTCCGACTTGCCCGATGACGCCTGCTTCTTGAGAATCGCCGCACTGACGGCCGATCCGGTCCTCCCCCCCTGCAACTCCACCTGGGCGGTACAGGATGGCTCTGATGTCGAACCGTTCCTTTCGATCAGCGGCGCCAGGTTAGTGCTGAATGCGTCCCGGCAGGCCTTGCCGGCGAGCTCTGAGTCCTTCACCCCGAACATCCTGCCAAGCGCGGGATTGGCGAGCGTTATGAGCCTCTGGGCGTTGGTGACGAGCAAGCCGTCGGGCATGTTGTTGATGATGGCGGTGAGGTAGGAAAGGGTGTCTTCCAGTTCCGTGGTCTTGGCGGCGAGGTCGGCTACGAGCTGGATGTTCTGCAGTTTCAACTGGTGTTTTTCGAGCGCTCTCTTGACGGTGATCGTGATGGTTTCCTGTATGCCCTCGTCCTTGAGCACATAATCGATTGCCCCGCTGCTCAAGGCCTCAACCGCCACCGATATGCTGCTCACGCTGGTGACCATGATAATCGGCACATCCAGGTTTTTCCCGCGCAGCTCCTTGATCAGTTGCACCCCGTCCATTCCCGGCATGGTGACGTCCGAGACGATCAGGGAAATGCTTGGGTCGGCGATGTAGGTATCGATGGCGGCCAGGCCGTTTTCCGCGGTTTCCACCAGATAACCGCCAGCTTCGAGGATCGACGCGAGCATTTCCCGGACAAAGGCGTCATCATCCACTACCAGTATCTTTATCGATGCAGCCGCCATGGTCAGCCTCCGCCAACGCGCCCCGGCCTTCACCAGGGCCCGCCGCGATCGGGTTCGCTCACGCCTTCATTGCAAGAACTTCCTTTGCCTTCGCCAGCACGTCGTCGGGGTTGAACGGCTTTGTCATATAGACGTCAGCGCCGGCATCGATGCCCTTTTGTTTGTCGAATTCCTGCCCCTTGGCGGTGAGCAGGACGATGTACACGCCACGCATGCAGAGCTCGTTCTTGACCGTGTTGCAGACATCAAACCCGTTCATCTTCGGCATCATCACATCGAGAAAGACGATATCAGGGATTTCCGCCTTGATGATTTCAAGGGCAGTTTCCCCATTATCGGCGCTGATCAGCTCCACCCCCTCATCCTCCAGTTCTTCGAGGGTTTGCTCAAGCAGAAACCGGATGAAGGATTCGTCGTCGACAATCAATACCTTTGGCATATATCCCTCCGCCAGGATCAATCAGAGAATGATTTTCTTCCGCGAATTCGCCGCGAAAAACGCCTCCATCACATCCGAGGCAAAGAAGGCCTCCACTATCCCGGGGTCGAACTGCGACCCTGAATATTTTCTCAATTCCTCAAAGGCGGCTTCCAGGCTCAATCCTTGCCGGTAGGGCCTGTTCGTGGTCATGGCATCGAAGGAATCGGCCACGGCGATGATCCTCGCGGTGATGTCGATCTCCTCTCCCCTCAGCCCATCGGGATATCCCCGCCCGTCATATTTCTCGTGGTGTTGCTTGACTCCCGAGATGGCGCTCCTCAGTTGGGAAATGCCGGCAATGATCTCCTCACCATAGACCGCGTGCTTCTTGATCTGTTCGAACTCCTCATCCGTCAGGCTCGACTCCTTGAGAAGGACGCTGTCCCGGACGCCGATCTTGCCGATGTCGTGGAGCACGGCCGCCAGTTTGAGCCGGGACATGTCCTCCTCGGTAAGCCCGAGGGTTTTTCCTATGGCGCTGCTGTATTCCATGACCCGCTTGGTGTGGTTTCCCGTGTAGGGATCCCGCTTCTCGATAGTTTCCGCAAGGGTGTAGACCGTTGTATAGAAGGCCTCCTTCAACTGTTCGTAGAGGCCGGCGTTCTCCATGGCCACCGCCGCGAGGGAAGCAAGGGTGGTGAAGAGCTTCAGGTCTTCGGCGGTATAGGTGACCGGCTGCCCGCTGCCCAGCTTTATCACGCCGACCACCCTGTCCTTTGCCTTGAGGGGGGCACACATGAGGGAACTGAGTCCGGTGGAACCGTCGACGAACCGGGGATCGGCATGGACATCATTGACGATCTCCGCCCGCCCCGAGGCCAGGACGCTGCCCGCAAGACCGGTACTCCGGCTGACCGCCCTCATGGTATCGAACTCATGTCCGTGGTGTGCGATCAGTTCCAGTTCATCCGTATCCCTGTTCAGCAGAAACACCGACACGCTGCTCAGGCGGATAGCCCTTTGGGCCTCTTCAATCACGAGCCGGGCAATCTCTTTCGTATCCAGGCAGGAAGAGACCTTTTCGACAATATCGTACAGGAGTGTGATTTCCTTGTATTTGTTCAGCGTCTCGCCGGCCAGGTTCCTCTTCTCGACCTCCGACTCTGCCAGAAAGGAGAGCAGTGCGGCCATGGGCGCAACCTTTTCATCGCCGTTAACCCATCCGATGACGTCACCGGCCACACTCACCGGATATCTGCCAAGCCGCTCGGCCCCGACGGTGGCCATGAGGGGCTTTCCTTCGTCATCTTCGATGATCATGGAGCTTTCCAGAGAATCAACCATGAGGTCGAGTATCTGAGCAAACTCCCTTTTTTTGATCAACTTAGCCAGGCTGATCTGTACCATCTCTTAACCTTCACGCGATGGGGAATTATCCACAGCAGCATCTTTTCGGACAGGATATCCACCATAATTTTCATGAAAATGAGTTTTCAAATATCATAACATAAGCAATTTTTCCACTGAATTGATTCTTCCCCGGCCGCCATGTAACGTGTGGCGACCCGCTTGGCGCCTCATGCAGGTTGGACACCCCGATTGCCGTCACCTGAGGTTCGTGTTGCGGAGAGTTTCATCAGCAGGTATACTTTCGAAAAATGATCCGGCCCGGGCCGCCCGCGGGAACATCTCAAGCGTTTTGGGCACAGTTCATCCACCTGTGCATGTGGGTTTCCATGATTCATGATGAACAGATGAAAGACATTTCCGGAAAGGTGGATCTCAATCCCTTTCTTCATCTCTATTGGCTGGATGCCTTGGGAGAGTTTGCCTCATCGGCTCGACTGAGAACGGGGTTCAGCTACGTCGTAACCATTGATGATGAGAGGTGGTACATTAATGCCGCGGGTGACCTGGTGATATCGGCCAGCATTGAACCGGATACCATCCGCATGGTGATCCCGCGCGGCTTGTGGGAGTGGTTGTAAGGCGCGGGCATATTCATAGTTCCGGGAGGGGCACACGTGACCAAAGCCGACATTATTGAAAGGGTTCAAAAGAAGATTGGCGGCACGAGACTGGAGTGTGCCGCCCTGGTCGAATCCGTCCTGAGCATCATGAAGGATACCCTGGAGACGGGCGAGGATGTCAAAATATCCGGATTCGGGAAGTTCACCGTCAGAAAGAAACATGACCGGAAAGGGCGTAACCCCCAGACTGGCGAGGACATGACCATCACCGCCCGAAGGGTCTTGACCTTCAAACCGTCACCCAGCTTGAGGTCGGCAGCCAATGGTGAACATTAAACCGAGTGTTGCGGTTCACGTTTCACCGAGACAACGGAACGAGTGCCCATCTTCCAGGCAATCCGATCAATTTGCACAACTGTCACACACTTCCGGCGCGTAATCCCCAGACTCAGCATACCTTATCCACAAAAGCTGTGGATAAGGAATTACGAACAAAGAGGTTACGCCGCCAGACGTAACCTCTTGATTCCGGAAGACACAATTAACGCAACTCCCGTCCCGTCATCGAAAAAAAACCTTCCCTATAGCGCCCTGACCTTCACGATCTCAACCGCATCCTTGTCCAGCACGTGGATTGCGCATGCAAGGCACGGGTCAAAGGAATGCACCGTCCTCAACACCTCAAGCGGCCGTTCCGGGTCCGCAACCGGAGTGCCCACCAGGGAAGCCTCGTAGGGGCCGGGGGAGTCCTGGCCATTGCGCGGGCCGGAGTTCCAGGTGGAAGGGACGACCGCCTGGTAGTTGTGGATCTTGGCGTTCTTTATGACGACCCAGTGGGAAAGCACGCCCCGTGGAGCCTCATGGAGACCGGCGCCCCGCACCTCACCCTTCGGGAATTCCGGGCGGTTGAAGGTCTTCGTGTCTCCTTTGGCAAGGTTGTCCATGAGGGCCTGCCACTGCCTTTGGAGGGTCTCGTGCATCACTGCCGTGCGTATCCCCCTGGCCACATGGCGGCCCATGGTCGACTGGAGTGCGCCGATCCCGCTCTGGGAGATGGCGGCCAGGGCCTTGTCCGTGTACTTCCTGGTGGGTGCGTGGCCGGCGGCATACATGCAGAGGATATTGGCCAACGGCCCCACCTGGGTCTGCTTGCCGTAAAAGGTCGGTGCCTTCACCCACGAGTATTTGCCGTCCTCCTGGAAATCCGTATAGTGCGGCTCAGTATCCTCTTCCCAGGGATTGCGGGTCCAATCCCCCTTGTACCAGGAGTGCTTGACACTTTCCTGCACCCCTTTCCTGAAGTATTCCTCCTGAAAACTCCTGATCGGCTGAAAACGGCCCATGTCCCCGGCGAGGATGGAACCACCGGGATGGGCGAACTGGGTCTCCTTGGTATCCATGGGAAACTCCGGCACCGAAAGGTAGTTGGTCACCCCGGCCCCGTAGGAGGTCCAATCGCGATAAGAGGCGCCGAGCGCGCACACATCCGCGAAATAAACGTTGTGTACGAAATCGCCCAACTCGTCGATCAGGGTCTTCACGTATTGCAACCGCTCCATGGTAAGGGTGGCAGGGCTGTCCGGATTGATGGCATTGGCCACGCCGCCCACGGCCAGGTTCTGAATATGGGGGGTCTTTCCTCCCAGGATGGAGATGATCATGCTCGCCTTGCGCTGGACCTCCAGGGCCTGGAGATAATGGGCAAAGGCCAGCAGGTTCGCTTCGGGCGAAAGGGTCATGGCCGGATGCCCCCAGTAGCCGTTCGCGAATATGCCCAATTGATTGGTTCCCACGAAGCTTTTCAACCTGTCCTGCACCGCCTGGAATTCCTGGGTGCTGTTCAGGTGCCAACTGGATGTGTTCTGCGCCAGGGCCACCGCCTTCCTGGGGTTATTCTTCAGTGCGGAGGTGACATCCACCCAGTCCAGTACCGACAGATGGTAGCAATGCACGATCTGGTCCTGGATCGCATGGGCGGCGCAGATGATGTTCCTGATATACTGCGCGTTGAGCGGTATCTCCATGTTGAGCGCATTCTCCACCGCCCTGACCGAGGCCAGCGCATGAACGGTCGTGCAGACCCCGCATATCCTCTGGGTGTACAACCATGCCTCGCGCGGGTCCCTGTCCTTCAATATCAACTCTATCCCGCGCCACATTTGTCCCGATACCCATGCCTTGATGACATGGCCGTTATCCACTTCACAGTCAACCCTCAGATGCCCCTCGATCCTTGTGACCGGGTCAATGCTTATGCGCGTAGCCATGGCGTCCTCCGTATGCGTTTAACAGCGCGTTGCGACACAGTTCCATT
This sequence comes from Desulfuromonadales bacterium, assembly GCA_015688915.1. GTDB lineage: Bacteria > Desulfobacterota > Desulfuromonadia > Geobacterales > Pseudopelobacteraceae > JACPFJ01. The sequence continues at coordinate 13,542 of JAATGX010000177.1, read as the reverse complement.
CATGCTGCCGGTTCTCAGTGATGCCCCTCCTCGGGAAACAGGGGCAGGTATTTGGCGCAGACCTTGAATCCCAGGATGGCGAACGCGATCATGCCCACCGTCAGTACAATCTCCATTAGCGACGGGAAATAGTCCCCTCCCGCGCGAGTGGCATACTCGGACACCCCGAAGATCCCCACATTCATCCGGTTCAGCAGCACCCCGAGGATCACCAGGATATCCACGGCAAAGATCCGTTCCAGGTTGGTCCTGACGGAACGGAAGGAGAGCATGGCGAGCGGCATGATCACCCCCACCGTCATCTCGATCAGGTACAGGTTCCCCAGGAAGCTCCCGTCCAGCGCCGCCCCAATGCCGGGGCCCGTGACCAGGTGCCAGACCTTCATGACCAGGTAGAAGGCGCCGACGAACATCATCCCCCGGGCCAGGCCTTCGACCACTTCCCGCGGAACCCGGTGCCTGAACACCTTGCCGGTGAGCAGGGTCTCGAAGCTGACGATGGCCAGCCCCAGCATGATCGCCGACACGAGGAAATTGTAGGGGAGCAGTTTGTTGTACCAGAGGGGGGACAGTTTGCCCGGCACGATCAGGTAGTTCGCCCCCAGGGAAGACTGGTGGAGCAGCGACAAAGCCACGCCGAATATGACGGCCCCCACCATGAAGCGGTTGACGAAGTCCAGGGTGCGCTGCCAGCCGAGCTTTTCGAATACCATGGGGCTCGATTCCGTGGCCAGGGTGGAGAGGTAGAGCACGAGGTGCAGGGCAACGATGAACATGACCGAGTTGATCTGCCACATCACCAGGGGATGCCAGATAACAAAGGAGCGCCCCACGTCCAGGGTGATGGAGATGGCCGCCAGCAGGTAGCCGAAAAAGGCGTTCAGGATCGAGGCCCGGACAATGCACCGGTACTTTTTCCAGTTCAGGATATGGACGGCGCCGGCGATCAGGAAGGCGCCGGCCGCCATGGCCACTCCTCCCAGGACGTCGAAACCGATCCAGAGCCCCCAGGGCCAGAAGTCGTTCAAGTTGGACGCGGCACCGATGCCGAACAGCAACCGGTACACGGCCACGACCGCCGCCAGGCCTATCAGGGCGCACAGCACCAGGGTGAAGGGGGTCGCCATCCTGATCCCCAGCCTGGCGCTCACGGAATCGTCCAGCAACTTGTTGGCCACACCGCCTAATCGCGGGCCGATGTATTGTGTCATATCGCGCATGGCTATGCCCCCTTTTCCTTGCGGTGCGTAACGGCATGGATTGCAGTCCCGCCCACGAACACCCCGCCGAGGATCCACAGGATCTTGGCGATATAGGCCCAGGTCAGGGAGGGGAGGTCGAACCGCGGGATGTTCCTGCTGAATCCGAGCAATTCGAAGGAAACCCCCGAGAGCATCAGGTTCTGGGTCCCGCCGACCTCATTCAGGCCGTAGACGCCATCCACATACGCCGCGATCTCCCGGCGCGTCCGCTCCCGCGAGGTGACGGTCTGGACCGGGAAGTCGTACAGGGTCCCCGGCTTCAGCATCAGCCTCCGCTTGGCCTCTTCCCGCAGGTCCGTGACCTTGCCGAAGATGGTGGCCCCGGTGGGACAGAACTCGGCGCAGGCCGAGTACTTCCCCTCGGCGTAACGGTGCCGGCACAATTGGCACTTCCGGACCTCGGGCCACGCCGAATCCCATTCGTAGCGGGGAACCCCGAAGGGACAGGCAAGCTGACAGTAGCGGCAACCGATGCACCTGTCGGCCAGGTAGTAGACGGAACCGTTCTCCGGGTCCTTGCGGAAGGCGCCCGCCGGGCAGACCGAGACGCAGGCCGGAGAGATGCAGTGGAGACACTGCTGCTTGAAAAAGGCATAGCCGTTGATGGCCGTGTCCTTCTTCTCCGCCGTGCCATTCCTGTAGGCCTTGATGATGTTGAGCGTCTTCCCCGAAAGCTCCCGGGGTGCGTCCCAGATCCCGTCGCTGCCCTGAAGGCCTTTGCTTTCATAAGGCGGGGACTTCATCCCCTTCTTATAGAGTGCGCCGCCCGGTACGCTGTTGTGCACCTTGCAGTTGACCATGCAGGACTTGCAGCCGATGCAGAGGGTCGCATCATACAGCAGCCCCACCGCCTGGGGCGGAAGCTCCGTCGACACCCGTGCCCGTGCCGGCGGCACGCCGGTCGCCAGGAGCAGTCCGCCGCCGGCGACCCCTTTAAGGAAATTTCGCCTGGTGATTGTCATGGCTACTCCTCCTTGTCCCCATCGTCCCCGTCTTTTCTCCGGAGGCTGGTCAGCACCGCCGCGCCCGCGGCTCCGACAACCAGGCCGCCGGCCCCCATGGCCAGGGACTTGATGCCGGGAGAGACACCTTGCTTATTGGGGAACGCCTCGCTGAAAAATACGGGAGGTGTCAGATTACTCAGGTTTGCCAGGGTGTGCAGCGGCGTGGAAAAACCCACCCCCTTCTCGCTGCACCCGAAGCAGGGATGTCCCACCCCCACCGGCCAGGTACCGGCGCCGGTCTCACCGAACAGGATCGTCGGGCAATTGGCGTAGGTTTCAGGCCCCTTGCAGCCGAGTTTGTACAGGCAACCGCCGCTCCGGTGCACCTCGTCCCCGAATTGCATGGCAAATCTGCCGGCATCGAAGTGAGGCCGCCGTTCGCAGTTTTCATGGATCAAGCGGCTATAGGCAAACAGGGGCCGCCCCTTCTTGTCCAGTTCCGGAAGCCTGTTGTAGGTGAGGTAATGCAGGATGGTGGAAAGCAGGTTGTGGGGGTTGGGCGGACACCCCGGAATCGTAACGACCTTCCTGTTGGTGAGAATTTCCGGCACGCCCTTGGCCTCGGTCGGGTTCAGGCCGGACGAGGGTATCCCGCCCCACGAGGCGCATGACCCCATGGCAATGATCGCTCCCGCGTGCGGTGCCGTTTCCTGCAGGATCTCCAGGGCGGTCCTGCCGCCGATCTTGCAGTATATCCCCTTGTCCTTGGTGGGAATCGAGCCATCCACCACGAGGATGAAGCGCCCCTTGTTTTCCTCTATGGATTTGTTCTTGGCGCTCTCCGCCTGATGGCCCGCCGCAGCGCTCAGGGTTTCCGAATAATCGAGCGAGATCAGGTCGAGGATGAGGTGCTCCAGGGTGGGATGGTTGGAGCGGAGAAGCGATTCGACGCAGCCGGTGCATTCCTGGAATGAGAGCCAGATTACCGGCGGACGCCTCGTACTGGCAATGGCCTGGGCGATCTTGACGCCCGCGCTGAGGGGGAGCCCCATCCCGACCGCCAGGACGGAGCAAAACTTGATGAAATCCCTCCGGGAGATACCCCCGAGTTTCTGTTCGATCGAATCAAATTCTTGCGTCTTCATGGCAACCTCCCATTGCTCCACCTGGTGAATCGTTTCAAAATGGGGATATTCTGAAGTAGCTGTCCCGGCCCTTTCACTTCCGCCATAATCGCGGAGTCATGCAGCGTTCCGATGAACGCAGCGCATTATTTTTTTCGTATACACAAATTTTATTTCGGAACCGCCAAATGTCAAACGCACTTGTTCGATTGTTTTCGTAGATGCCAAAAACAGAGGATGGGCGCACAATCGAATGTCGGGGAAGAGGAACTGCCTGGAGGAATTTTGGGAGGTTCAGGGGATAATACGTTCTCGCCGGCGGCCAATAATAACTACGCCGCCGGCCCGGTCACGGTTTCAGCACGGACCTCATCTCCCTGCTTTCTTTCGCGGGACTGTTGCTGAAAAACCGCTTATAGTCCCGACTGAACTGTGATGCGCTCAGATAGCCGACCCGCTGCGCAACAGTGCTCGCGTTGAGTCCGTCCTGAACCATCATCAGCCGTGCCTTGTGCAAACGAATACTTTTGAGGTATTGCAACGGCGAGGTGGAGGTAACCGCCTTGAAGTTGTGATGGAACGTCGATACGCTCATATTCGCCTCTCGCGCCAGGGTTTCAACGTCGAGTTCCTTGTGATATTCCTGGTGAACACGGCGCAGGGCCCTGGCAATATGCCCAAAACGGCTGTGCCGGGATGCCACCGCGCGCAACGCGCCGCCCTGTTCACCGCGAAGCACTCGAAAAGTGATTTCCCGCACGATCTGCGGCCCGAGAATGCGACTCTCAATGGGTGACTTCAGGCATTCCAGCAATCTGATGGCGGCACTGGCCAGTTCGTCGGTCAATGCTGTCGAGTATACCCCGCATACCGTGCCCGAGACATTTCCATCGTCATCCATTTCCATGAGCAATTCACTCAAGGCACCGGGATCCACCTTTATGGAGACCGCCAGAAGCGGCTTCTCCGGTGTGGCCGTTGTCTCGCATTCAAAGGGAAGCGGCACTGAAAGGACCAGATAGTTATAGGGATCATAGGTGTAGGTTTGATCCCCGAGAAAGATCCTCTTTCTTCCCTGCCCCACGATGATGATGCTCGGGTCATATACGATGGGGGTCCGTGACGTCGACTTGTTTGCCCGTATGAACCGGACCTCTTCCAGAAGCGATGGAGAAAACCCCTCCGTGGGAGTCAGGCTTCCCAGCAGTTCAGCCAACTGCTCTCTCTGGAGCGACTCTACCGTATTTTCCATGTTACGCGCCTCCGGCTATCGTGGACAAACTCCAATCTGTCGAAATAATATAACAAGTTTTCGAGTAATAATGAACCAATTTTATGACACCCGACAGAAACGGGCAAGTTTTCAGCGGGAACGTGTATTGAACTTACCCCTCCGTATGTCATATTAGCCAATGGAAATCCGCTGATCTCATGGCGGGGGAACAGGTGCTTGCAGGAGCAGACAGAACCAATTACCCGTAATTCGCACTTCGGACACAACCGAACCAGGAGGAATTTCATGGACAGACGATCATTTCTCAAGATGGCCGGTGCCGCTTCGGTTTTGGCACCCAGTTTACTCAAGGATGCTTTGGCGGCAAAGGAACCGTCGTTGGTAGCGGTGGCGGAGGGCAAGGATTATGCGGCCATCACCCGTAAAGCCATCAACGCTGTTGGCGGAATGAAGCATTTCGTAAAGGCCGGTGATGTCGTCGTGGTCAAGCCCAATATGGGATGGGATCGTTCGACCGACCTGGCCGCCAACACCCACCCCCTGGTAGTGCGGGCGGTGGTTGAAGAGTGCCTGGCAGCCGGCGCCAAGATGGTCAAGGTATTCGACTATACCTGCAACGACGCACGCCGTTGTTACGTCAACAGCGGCATCGAAGGGGCGCTCAAGGGGCTGAAAAACGTAGCGTGCAAACAGATCGAACCGGAGCGGTTCAAGAAAGTGACCCTTAACGGCCAGTTCCTCAAGGAATGGGATCTCTACGACGAGGCGCTTTCGGCAGATGTTTACATCAACGTCCCGATCGCCAAACACCACGGCCTTTCCAAGCTCACCCTGGGCCTCAAGAACGTCATGGGGATCATGGGGGGGAACCGCGGCTACATCCACCGGAACATCGATGTGGCCCTGGCTGATGTCAATTCCCACGTAAAAAGTCATCTGACGGTCATAGACGCCACCCGGATCCTGACGGCCCATGGGCCGCAAGGCGGCAACAAAGCCGACGTCAAGGTGCTCAACAAGGTGATCGCCTCCACGGACATTGTTGCCGCCGACGCCTTTGCCACCACGCTTTTCGGCCTTAAACCATCGGATATTCCCATAACGGTAGCCGCGCACAAACGGGGATTGGGCGAAATCGACCTGGGACGGATCAAGGTCGTGCGGGTCTGACCGGTAACGCCGCGAATCACCATGTTTGCCATGTTCGGTCGTGCGTATCGCACGTAACCAGAAATACTCTCACCACGTTTGCATGCGCCGTCTGACCGGGCTCCATGGATGAGATTGCCCGCGTCAGGCGGCGTTTAAAAGGTATGTACATGAAGAAGACCTCCGCCCGTATAAGCCAAGTGGCTTTCCTGCTGCTGTTCCTGGCTCTGTTCGTACAAACCGAATACCGCGGCCATGACGAGATCAATGCAGCCGTGAATGCCTTCTTCAGAGCCGATCCTTTGGTGCTTGTGAGCTACCTTCTGGCCTCCAAGTCCTGGACATGGCTGTTGCTCCCGGCCGTGCTGATGGTTGTGGCAACGCTCATCCTGGGGCGTTTTTTCTGCGGCTGGATCTGTCCGCTGGGAACGGTTCTCGATCTGCTCACCCCGAAGAAACGCCGGCGCTTGCCGATACGAGCGCTCAAGGGAAACCTCAAATACTGGTTGCTGCTGCCAATCATGTCGGCCTCACTGTTCAATCTCAACCTTTCAGGGCTGCTGGATCCGATTGCCATTCTGCTGCGCGGGCTGACGTTCTTTCTGTACCCTCTTCTGGGCTTATCTGCGAGGGAGGGATGGGTTTCGCTCTATCGTCTGATAGGCGAAAAACGCGATGCAATTGCACCGGCTTATGACTTCCTTCACACCTATCTGCTTCCCTTCCGCGACACGTTTTATCCCCTGGCCGCCTTCTCGGCCCTGGTTCTGCTGGGAATCATCGCATTGGAGTATTTTGAAGAACGCAACTGGTGCCGCAATCTCTGTCCCCTTGGCACACTGCTGGGGTGGCTGGGGCGTTTTTCCCTATTCAAGCGCATCCCGCCGGGTTTGTGCGGCGACTGCGGCAAATGCCGCGAACTCTGCCCGACCACCTTCGATCAAGACATACTGGTCAAGGAGGAGTGCATCCTCTGCATGGAATGCCAGTTGCATTGTCCCCATCAGCGCATCTCATTCCGCCCGACAGCCAGGCCTAAAATCGCCGGGCCTCTTTTGCCCGAGCGGCGGTTACTGCTGGGGGGTATGGCTACCGGTCTGCTGCTGGCCATTCCGGCGCGTTTTCGCCTTCCTGAAAAAGAATCGCGCCTGCTGCGCCCACCCGGCGTTCTCGAGGAAGAGGACTTCTTAAACAAATGCGTGCGGTGCGGTGAATGCATGAAAGTCTGCCTGAAAAACGCCCTCTACCCGGCAGCCTGGCAAGCGGGGATGGAGGGGCTCTATACACCGCTGGTCATACCGCGCCTTGGTTACTGCGAATACAACTGCACCCTGTGCGGCCAGGTCTGTCCCACCGGTGCGATTCCAAAGCTTTCGACCGATGTCAAGCGTCGCCAGGTGATCGGCAAAGCGGTATTGGACAAGAATCACTGCCTGCCGTTCGCCAGAAAGACAGACTGTATCGTCTGCGAGGAACATTGTCCCATTCCTTCAAAGGCCATTCGATCGCGGGAAACCGAGGTTATGGGACTGGACGGCGTCCGCAAAACGGTAAAGGAACCCTATGTGGTGGAGGAAATCTGCAATGGGTGCGGCATCTGCGAGAACGTGTGCCCCCTGGAGACAAAGGCGGGGATCGAGGTTTTTGCGGTGAAGAACCGGGCGCCGATCGCCGTCGAAACCGGGGGTGCTGCGGAAAACGCGTCGGGTCTCGGGTATTAACAAGTGTCAAATGCCTAAGAACAACCGCCGGCTGGAACGGTTGAAACATGGCTGACTTCAAATCCGGCTCACTCCATGCTTTGAGGAGGGTATAATGCACAAGGCGATACGGTTCCACGAATTCGGAGGTCCTGATGTGCTTCACTGGGAAGATGTCGAAGTGCCTGATCCGGGACCCGGCGAAGCACGTATCCGGCATGAGGCGGTAGGGGTCAATTTTGTGGATATCTACCAGAGAAGAGGCCTGTACAAGGTTCCGCTTCCGGCAATTGCGGGGAATGAAGGCTCCGGAGTGGTCGAGGCGGTAGGTGAAGGAGTAACCCTGGTCAAACCTGGCGACCGGGTGGCCTATGCGGGGAGTGCGGGTTCCTACGGTGAAGTGCGCACCATAGCCGCCGATCGGCTGTGTATCCTTCCCGATGAGTTGACGTTTGAGCAGGGAGCGGCAATGATGCTCAAGGGTCTGACAACCCATTATCTCATTCGCAGGACCTACAGAGTGCAACGGGGGGATACGGTTCTATTTCACGCAGCCACGGGAGGGGTGGGAACTATTGCCTGCCAGTGGTTGAGATCGCTCGGCGCCACGACTATCGGCACAGCGGGTTCGCCTGAAAAATGCACAATGGCGCTTCGCAATGGTGCCGACTTCTGCATCAATTACCGTACTGAGAATATTGTCGACCGTGTTATGGAAATTACCAACGGTGAAGGAGTGCCCGTTGTCTACGATTCAATCGGTAAGGATACATTTGAAGCTTCTTTGAAATGCCTGCGGCCCTTTGGAACGCTTGTAAGCTTCGGCAACGCTTCCGGGCCGGTGCCTCCGGTGGAACTGGGACTGCTGGCGCAGCATGGTTCACTGTACATTACCCGTCCGACCCTGTTCACGTATACCGCCAAACGTTCCGACCTTGAGTCCATGTCGCAGGAACTCTTTGACATGGTGCTGTCCGGCACGGTCAGAATAGCTATCGAGCAGCGTTATCAACTTAAAGATGCCGCCACGGCTCATCGAGACCTCGAAGGACGTAACACCACGGGATCGAGCATCTTACTCCCGTAACCCATATACAAGGCGAGAAAGCAATGGCCGCGATGGCGTCAGGTGTCATCCGGCACATTCCTTCAATATCTGGTCATCTCGCCGATCTGCTTTCTCAGTTCGTCTGAAATATTTTGGAATTCCACACCAATTCCGGGAATGGTTTGTGTCGTCCCCCATTCGCGCACCCATCTCACCACCGCCTCAATTGGGGCGGCATCGTTGAATCCGATCAGCTTGATCCAGACCGTGCTGTCAATGGCAACATCCTCCCTGACACAGAAAAGAAAGCACCCCCCAGTCGATATATCTATGCATACCGTACGGTCGGGCTCCCTAAGATCGGGAGTCGAGGCAAGCAAGGCGTTGTAATGGTGGTGTACCCTCTTTCTGGAAAATATGAGCTTGGGGCTGACTCCGGCGCACATGCTGATGAAATGCTCGATCGATGAACATTGCAGGGCCCTGTCCCCTCTTTGCAACAAACGTATTTCCCCGCTTGGTGCATGGATATTCAAGGTCCCACTGGGCAAGCCGTTGATCACATCATCAATGCCTACCCTGATTGCCTGGTGTGCCCGAACCATCAGGGGCAAGTCAATCAGCACACCATTGTGCGGCTCTTCTGCCGCGGCGTTGATGGCATCCTTCAGTGATCCGACAACCTTCCAATGAACATCGAAATTTTCGAGAAGGCTCAGATAGCTTGCCTTCCTCGTCTGATCTTTGACAACAAGTATAATCGTATCAGCCATTGTTTCTCCGCCAATATTTCATACTTACCATGACAACACGTTATCGAAACTTCGGTTCAAACCAAAAGCATTCCCAAAAGTACGTGTCCCGTGCAAAGCAAAAAAGGGCAGCTAAAAAGCTAACCCTTTGTTTATTCGTGGTCGGTGAGAGAGGATTCGAACCTCCGACCCCCTGCTCCCAAGGTAGCTAATTAACCATTTAAGATCATTCAATATCATAAACATATATTAGCGTAACAACGCTTACTGCTTGACTTGGTGATGTTTTTCAGCGTAAAAAGATTCAATATGATTAACTATGATAAAGAACATTTCAGAGACCTTCGAGGTTACACAAGGGTTACATCATGAAGTTCACGGATAAATACATTCAATCCCTCAAACCAAAAGACCGAATGTATCAAGTTCGCGAAGGCCACGGTTTCGGTGTCAGGATATTACCGTCTGGTCTCAGAATCTGGATTTACACATACACGCTTGACCGCCGGCGCCATCAAATGAACCTCGGGCATTATCCGCTGACCTCCCTGGCTGAAGCGCGTGAAAAATACCACGAGGCAACAGTGATGGTTTCAAAGGGCGAAAACCCTCAAGCCCGCCCTGAGGGTATTGGTGACGCTCAATTGACCGATAATACAATTGATAGCCTTATCACGCAATATAAAAAGTTTGTTGTTGAACAGCACTATGCCGCGGCCACCGTCCGCGAAACGAAGCGTACTCTCGATAAATATGTCCTGCCTGTCTGGAAAAACCGCAATAGCCAAGACATCCGTCGTCGTGATGCAATAGCCCTGATTGAACCCCTTGCCGCTGTAGCTCCAGGCCAAGCGCGTGGAGTGATGAAAATCACGCGGGCAATGTTTAATTATGCCCTGGAGCGGGAGATAGTGGATCTAAACCCGTTTACTCGTCTGTCAGCCGCAGTGCCTTCCGTGAAATCAACAAGCACCTCGCGGGTCCTTTCGGATGTGGAGATTAAAACAGTCTGGAATATTCTGCACTCAAAAGACGCGCCGGGCACACCTGAAACTCGAAGGGCATTGCTAGTGGTATTGGTTACTGCACAACGTCCTGGGGAGGTGACTGGGATGCCGTGAAGTGAGATCGGCGGCAAATGGTGGACGATACGAAGTGGCAGAATTAAAACTCGGAACCGGCGACAAGAGGATCACCGGGTGTATCTATCCCCCTTGGCGCTACGCTTGATCGGGAAGAATCCTGGTTACAGCCCGTATGCGTTTATTGGTTCCTCACCAAAGCTACCATTGCGACGTCATGCACTTTCTCACCTAGTCAGCGAAGAGACGGAAGGAGGGCGGCCTGACGGTAAAGGGAATCTATCCGTGGAACGTGAAAAATATTTTGGATTTCCTCGTTGGACCCCTCACGATCTGCGCCGGACGGCGGCTACTAAACTATCTGAACTTGGTTGCCCCGACGAAATTATCGACGCAATCCTGAACCATGCAAAGACAGGGGTCATCGGCGTTTATAATCGGAACAAATATGACAAAGAGAAACGAGAATGGCTCATTCGGTGGGCCAGGCATTTGAAAACTATCGTGAAGTAACATTATCGCGAGCCTTAATGCTCTGTTCCCCACCCCGCTGCCCCGTTATGGCAACGGGGTTTTTTTGTCGAACCTTGAGCCAGAGACAAAACACACAAACACACCCACCTTTTCAGCCTTTACAAACCTCTTCCTTAAAAAAATATATCCCTATAAATCAACCTGTTATCAAATCGTAATATTATTTTTAACCAATAATTACGTTTTACCCCTCCTCACCCCGTGCAAGTATATAGGTGAGGGGCAAATTTTCGGACAGGTCATCCAAGGAGGTGAAATGGCGGCGGTATTGATAGCCCTTGCAGTGGGCGTTCTCGCTGGTTTTGTCGTGTACAAAATACAAGGTATTGGCAAAGGCAAGTCGTCCCGACGGCGCGATGATTCTCCGACGCCTGAATCTCGCCGAGAGCGTGAAGAACCACTCGATGATACCAGACAGGCCAGCGCCCCCTCTGAACGAGATCATCGACCTATACCAACCAGGGAATGGACAGGAGGAAAAAGGTGAACAAATTTGCGGCGCAATCCCCTCGCTTTAGCCATGGGGTCTAGCCGCAAGGTGTAACCAGCGTATCCAACTACGAAGTGAGGCTCAACCATGATCCAACGTCAGCTAAAACTCAGATTAACCAAAGGCCAGGAAGCAACCCTTCAGGAATGGCTTCCTATACTCACGTCCATTTGGAACTGGTCGATCCGTAAAATCGAGCAGGATGCCCAAGGCGGTATCTTCTACACCCCCAAGGGATTCCAAAACCTTCTCCCCAATACCAGTAAAACCCTTGGGATGCCGAGCCATACCATTCAAGGGATGCTCTCTTTGGCCTATCAGTCCTGGCAACGGTGCTTCAAGAAACTGGCCAAGAAACCCCGCTTAAAGGGCAATCGGAACCGGCTCAACAGCATTCCGTTTCCTGATCCTTTCGGCAGACCGGACAACAACCGGATCAGGGTTCCCGGTCTCGGCATGGTGCGCTTTCACAAGCAGGATATCCCGGCAGGGAAGATCAAGTGCGGCCGCATCGTCAGACGTGCATCCGGTTGGTATCTCTGCCTGTTCATCGACGCGGAACCGAACGCCATACCCATTACCGGCAATGGCGTGATCGGCATCGATCCCGGCTATATGCATCTGCTGACCTTCTCCACCGGAGAGAAAATAGACCACCCCAGGGAACTGCAACGCAACCTCAAGCGTCTTGGCCAGGCGCAACGCGGCCGGGACAAAGAGCTTGCCGCCCGCATCCAGGAGAGAATCAGCAATCAGCGCAAAGACCGGAATCATAAACTTTCCCGGCGGCTCGTATCCGAGAACGCCGTCATCTGTTTCAGCAAGGACAACCTGGCCGGGCTTTCCCGCTCAGGTTTCGGAAAATCCGTGGCCAGTGCCGGTCACGGGCAGCTTCGAGGCATGCTTGCCTACAAGAGCCGTGCAGGCGGTAGGCACTACCTCGAACCTGTTTCCAGGAATTCCACCAGGATCTGCTCGACCTGCGGCGCTCCCACCGGGCCGCAAGGCAGAGCAGGACTGTCGGTAAGGCAATGGCTGTGTTTAGCGTGTGGAACGCTCCATGATCGTGATCAGAATTCCGCGATCAACACAGTTATTGCCGGGGTCGGAATGACCCTCGAGGAGGTGCGCCATGCCGCATGACGCACCTGTCAGGAATCCCCTGGATTCATCCATGGGGAGGCTCAGGGGAGGCTCAATTTGCGCGGCAATCATGATGGTGGTTTTTCTATCGGTGGTCACGGCGTTCGCTGGTGACAGCCAGTTGGTGCTCAAGGCACGTATCAAGCTCTATAAGGCCGCCGATGCGACGAGCATTGTCTATCGGTATCTTGATGCCGGCGAACCTGTGACGGTTCTCTCCAAAGGAGAAGATGGCTGGATGAGGGTAGGCACGGCCTACAAGTTCGATACCGGCAAGAGGATGACCGGGTATATCAACCCCGATATGGCGGCAAAGAAAGCAGCAGCAAAGTCTCCTTCTGTCCCGTCAACAGAAAAGCCGGCAGTCACCCCAGTTATCCCCCATGTACATTCTGCGGAGTCAGTTCCCCCTAGTGAAATCACTCTGGTATCCACGGTACCGACCTGCGACGCGCAGTTGAAGGCGCTCACCGAACAAAAGGCCGCCCTGGGTAAGGAGCTTGACGTTCAGAAAAACGCCCTCGCGGCCGCGAACGCCGCCGGCGCTGACAAGGATAAAGCCATTGAAGCTATACGGGCACAGGCTGCCGAGTCGGCAACAAAACTGGCCGGTCTCCATGCATCGGTCGAGGTCGAAGTCTTCTCGCTCCTAGCCGAGAAGGCCAGCACCGTCAAACTCCGTGGGTTCGGTTCTGTCCGTCTGGTCCCACTTCTGGATGATTACCTGGTGGTCATCCCTCCTGAGTTGTCGAGCCAAGTGAATGCGTTTTTCGCCAAGATTCGCAAATCGGTCCTGGTCGGCAAAGCCGGCACGTACCTGATCTGTGACCGGAAGTATTTCGTACCGGCGCAGTCGGTGTTACCGGTTGCTGCAACAGACTCCAGCAAAGGGGTACAACCGTGAGAAATGTCAAATCTGAGATGGATCGTACCGGTCAAGAGCAGGTCCCCAAATGACAAGGTACACCGCCTCGGTCATATTCCTGCTCGCGGTCCCCAGCTTCGTGTCCGCCGCCGATCTCCGCGTCGGCACTATCCGGTACGAGGGCGACGCGGCGACATATCAGATAGCGCCCAGTC
>JAATGX010000107.1 GCA_015688915.1 Desulfuromonadales bacterium | reverse complement strand
TTCCATTGCCATACGACCTTTCGCGGTATATGGTGATGGTCACTTGAACAGTAAGACCACACAGAATCGAGTACGAGGGTTTGATACGATGAGATTTGATGAACTTGCCCTGCCGGAACCACTCCGAAAGGGGATTGCGGAAGCCGGTTTTACCGAGTGCACCCCCATCCAGGAACGGACCTTGCCCCTGTCGCTCTCCGGCAAGGCTGTGGCCGGCCAGGCCCAGACCGGAACCGGAAAGACCGCGGCCTTCCTAGTGACCCTGTTTACACGCCTGCTGGCCGCACCCGAAAGAAAAGGCGTCCATCCCCGCGCCCTGATCCTGGCCCCGACCCGTGAACTGGTGGTGCAGATCGAGCAGGATGCCCAACTGCTGGGAAAGCATTGCGGATTCGCCATCCAGGCCATCTACGGCGGTGTTGATTACATGAAACAGCGCGATGCCCTGCGCGATGGCGCCGACGTGATCATCGGCACACCCGGCCGGTTGATCGACTATCTCAAGCAGAAGGTCTACAGCCTGAAAGAGATCGAGATGCTGGTGATCGACGAGGCGGACCGCATGTTCGATATGGGGTTCATCGCCGACCTGCGCTTCATCCTGCGCCGTTTGCCTCCGTTTGACCAGCGTCAGAATCTGATGTTCTCGGCCACCCTCAACCTGCGGGTGATGGAGCTGGCCTATGAATTCATGAACATGGCGGAGAAGGTCTCGGTCACCCCGGAGAAGATGACCGCCGAGCGGGTCGAGCAGGTGCTGTTCCACTGCTCGCGCAAGGAGAAGTTCCCGCTGCTGTTGGGGCTGCTCAGGCGCGACGGCATGGAGCGCACCATGATCTTCATCAACACCAAGCGCGAAGGTGAATACCTGCACGACCGCCTGAACGCCAACGGCTTCCCTTGCCGGGTCATCTCGGGAGATGTGGAGCAGCGCAAGCGTTTGCGCATCCTGGATGACTTCAAGGAGGGGAAACTGCCGATCCTGATCGCCACCGACGTGGCCTCTCGCGGCCTGCACATCGACGGGGTTTCCCACGTCATCAACTACGACCTGCCCCAGGACAGCGAGGACTATGTGCACCGCATCGGCCGCACCGCACGGGCCGGGGCCGAGGGCAAGGCCATCTCCCTGGCGGACGAGGACGGGGTCCTCTACCTGGAGGCCATCGAGGAGTATATCAAAAGCAAGATCCCGGTCGCATGGGCCGAGGACGACCTGTTCGTCAACGACTACAATCGGGTTGCCCGGCCGAAACGCGCCCAGGACCCGAAAAAGGGCGGACCCGCTGCGGGTGGACGCAACGCGGGCAGGCCGCCGCTGCGCACCGGTGGTCCGGCCAGGAAAACAGCACCGCCGGCACCGAAAGCGCCCGCTGCGGCCAAGGTTGTTTCAGAAACGGGAGAGCCTGCCAAGAAACGTCGGCGGAGAAGAAGAAAACCGAGCGGTTCGGATCAACAGACACCGTCTGCCGCCTCGGAATAGCTTTAAACAAACGATCCGCTGACGTGCCGGGTTTCTCCGATCCGGCACGTCATTAAACCCTACCCAATCCCGTCCCCGCCGATGAAATCAGCCGCAAACCGCCGTACCTCCAGCATGAAGCCCCGGAAATCATCCCTGAATCCCGCGTAATGCCGCACCAGTTCTTCTTCCCCACCGGGCAGAGGATTGGGGCGGCGCACCCGTCTCGCCGCCATGCGTACCAGCGCCCGGCCGATCCCCTCCACCTCCCGGTAGGACGGGATCAACTCTTCGAAGATCACCGGCACCACCTCCCGCATCGTCTCGGGCAGGAAGCGCCTGTTGCCCTCAACCATCTCCCTTGCCCGCACCAGATAGGCGTCGAAAGGCTCCGGCGACCATTGCGACCATTCGGCAGACAGGAAATGGTCGTAGAACAGGTCCACCAGCACGCCGCGCCAGAGGCCGTATCGGGGATCAATCCTCTCCCTGCTTTGCCGGAACAGGGGATGGACCTGGGCAAATGAATCGATACGCCGGTGCAACACGATACCGCTCCGCAGGCGGGACGGGTACTCGTCCCCGATCCGCCCTTTGACGAAGTCACCCATCAGGTTGCCGGTCAGGATATCCGGATCATCGCCGGAGAGATGGAGGTGAAAGAGGAAATTCAAGCCTTGTCCTGCTTCTCCAGAAACATCTTGATCAGGTCGATGGGGACCGGGAAGATAATGGTGGAATTCTTCTCCGTACCGATTTCCGTCAAGGTCTGCAAGTAGCGCAGTTGCAAGGAGGTTGGTTCGGTGGCCAGCATTTTGGCGGCCTGGGCCAACTTCTCCGATGCCTGCAATTCCCCCTCGGCGTGGATAATCTTGGCACGGCGCTCGCGCTCGGCCTCGGCTTGCTTGGCAATGGCCCGCTGCATCTCCTGGGGCAGATCGATGTTCTTGACCTCCACGTTGGCGACCTTCACCCCCCAGGGCCCGGTATGGCGGTCAAGTATCTCCTGCAACTCCTTGTTGATCTTCTCCCGGTTGGCCAGGAGTTCGTCCAGGTCAACCTGGCCGAGCACGCTCCGCAGGGTGGTCTGGGACAACTGGCTGGTGGCGTAGAGATAGTTTTCCACATCCACGATCGCCTTCTGGGGCTCCATGACCCGGAAATAGATGACCGCCGAAACCTTGACCGTCACGTTGTCGTGGGTGATCACGTCCTGGGGCGGGACATCCATGACCACGGTGCGAAGCGTAACCCGCACCAGCCGGTCAATGCCGGGAATGATGAAGAACAGGCCCGGTCCACGCACCCCGGCCAGACGTCCCAGCCGGAACAACACCCCGCGTTCGTATTCGGGAAGGATCCTTACGGCGCTGGCAACGAACATGACGACGAGAATGAGGACAAAGGCGACGGGTACATAATTGAAGATATTGAACATGACAAGCCTCCATTAAGCTGGGGGGACGAACCGGCCGTCCCTAAAGAATCCTTTTCACCTTGAGCCGCATCCCTTCCACCGCCTCCACCGTCACCCTGGTTCCGGCTCTGATCGGCTCATCGCTCCGGGCATTCCAGTATTCGCCGCTGACGAACACCCTCCCTTCGGGCGCGATCTCGCTTTCGGCCCATCCTTCCTGGCCTGTCAAACCTTCCTGGCCCGTGGTCGGCCTCAGGCGATGAACAGCCAGTGTCTTGGCGACAACGACAGCAAAAAACAGCACCGTGACCAGCACCGTCACCAGGACCACGCTCCAGGAAACTCGAAGATACGGCTCAGGCGATTCGAACAGCATGAGCGACCCCAGCACCATGGCTATCACGCCTCCGAGCGTCAGTATGCCGTGGGATACGATCTTGATCTCGGCAATGAACAGGATGAGCGCCAGGAGTATCAGAAGAACCCCGGCATAATTGACCGGCAGGGTCTGGAAGGCAAAAAAGGCCAGGATCAGGGATATGCCGCCGATCACACCGGGCAGGATGACACCCGGATTGGAGAGTTCGAAGAACAGCCCCAGCATGCCCAGCATCATCAGGACATAGGCCACGTCCGGGTTGCTGATGGCGTTGAGGATGCGTTCCCCCGCCCCCATCTCCGCCGGTATCGTCTCGGCCCCGGCCAGACGCAGGATCAGTTCCCGGCCATCACGACTGATGGGGCGGCCTTCGAGCTGCCGCAACAGGTCGGCCCGGTCGGCGGCAATACGGTCAATGACCTTGCCGGCCAACGCCTTGTCCGCACTCAACGAGATGCTGTCCCGCACCATGTTCCGCGCCAGGGTTTCATCCCGGCCCCGCTTGCGGGCGATCCCCTCCACATAAGCCTCGGCGTCATTGACCACCTTCGTTTCCATGGTCTTGTCGGTCTTCTCGCCGATGGAAACCGGATGGGCGGCGCCGATGTTGGTGCCGGGCGCCATGGCGCAGATATCCGCCGCCAGGCAGATGATGGCGCCCGCCGAAGCGGCGCGCGCGCCTGACGGCGACACGTACACGACAACCGGAACCGGACTGGCGAAGATATCCTTGACGATCTCCCGCATGGCGCTGTCGAGACCACCGGGGGTGTCAAGCTCCATCAGCACCAACCGGTTGCCCTGTCTGGCCGCGTCCTCCATGACGCGGTGCAGAAAACGGGCAGTGACCGGGGTGATCGGATCATGAATGCCGACGGTCCGGATCCTGACCGGTTCAGCCTGCAGGAACGCGGCACAGAGAAGCAGACATATGGCGCAGACAAGGGTAAACCGCATGGAAACCTCTTGAGCCTAAGTATACCCCCTTCTCCGCGTTTTGGTCAAAAGGAGTGAAAATCAAGGGTCGGGCAATACGGCGGGGCCTTACAGGTGCAGTTCAGGCTTGAGATGGACAGGGGTGAAACTGGCGGCGACGCGCCAGCCTTTTCGCAGGTCAAGCACCGGTTCGAGTTTTACCGCTATATAGCCGATCAGGCTGGCATCTTCGGGCAGTTCCGTGGCGATCCTGACGATACGGAATGCCACCAGATCCCCCACCTCGGGATGGGCCGGCGCATCGGCCATGGTGCAGCCCCACATGTCAATGGCCCCCTTCGGGCCGGCAAGGCGCAGACGGAAATAGTGCTCGCCCTCGCTGCCGCGCCGTCCCTCTTCCATCACCAGTCCCGGCACCAGCGCGTTCAGCAGCAGGCGATTGCCCATGGTACAGGCGTGGTCAAAGGCGGCTTTGTTATCCGCAAACAACATCGGCGGCTCTTTTTTCCTGCGTAACCATTCAAACATGGATGCCTTCCTTGCGCCCTCATCGGGGAGGCTGATGATTCGTAGGGGAAAAGCGTGCGTTCATGGATCAACGATAACACGCAAAAGACTCATGGCAATCCATTTCCGTATGAACAGCACTGATGTCGAGCGTCAACGAACGGAAGGTAGGGGGAGATGTCATTGTGGCGGGCTTGCGGCGGGCAACCTGTGAGGTGCGGATTGATGAACTTTTTCCGAGGATGGCGTTTCAGCGTACGGTATGCCGTCCCCCCTGCCGGGGCGTCGAGCGGCGGGCGTAAATGGGGCACAACACAAATTCACCGGCACAGAATTCAAGGATTTTGGGAATGTTCATGCTCGACATATGCATGCAGTAGCATTCGGGAAACGGCTTGTTCAATAAGGTGCACATCGGGTGCAGAAGCGTGTCGTCCGGTTCTGCAGCCTTCATGGTTTCGGTTTCCGTCTTCATGATTGATCCCGTGGCCTTCCGCGTACACCCGCTTCAGGCGCAGTCACTGAAGGACATCCTTTTTGATCGCTTTGCCGGCCCTGAAACAGGGGAGCCGTTTGGAAGGGACGGTTATGGACTCTCCCGTTTTCGGATTTCTCCCGGTATAGGAGCCGTAATCCTTGGTCATGAAGCTGCCGAGCCCGCGGATATTGATGCGTTCTCCCGCTGCCATCGTATCGGCCAGCACGCCGAAGAGATAATTGACGACTTCCTCGGCCTTCTTGTGCGGGATGTTTCTCTTCTGGGCCAGCAAGTTGATGAGGTCGGATTTGTTCATTGCATTTTCCTCGATACGGACGGATTTGCCCTGTGGAGTGCCATCATCGTAGCAACAGCGGTGCCACATATGTAACAGTTTAAATTAATTGTGTTTTATACGGAACGGGATTAAACAGGGGTGGGCAAAATGAAGAGTGGATCGCACATCCGGGTAGGCAAAATGAAGAGTTCGGGAACGTGTCCGTACTTATGTGCGGTTACGTTCCGCTACGTTGCATTTTTCAAGCATGCGCTTGAAACTGCTGTAATCCACACCCAACAGGCGGGCGGCATCCATCTTTTTGCCCCCTGTCGCGGCCAGGGCCTGCCTGACCGCCTGGCATTTCAACTCCTCCAGGGTTTGAAGGCGGCCGATAGCGTTCACCTCCGCCGCCGGCTTTTGATATACGGTCATGATGGCGGACAGGTCTTCACCTGACACCGCTTCACCGGCAAACAGGGCGACCCGCTTCATCACGCTCTTCAACTCCCGCACATTGCCCGGCCAGGGGTGGCGATTGAGCAGGAAGAGTGCGTCAGGGGTCATGCGAGGCGGGGTCCGGTCAAGCTCGAGTGACACATCGTTGAGGAACATGCGCGCCAGGACCGCTATATCATCGCCCCGTTCACGCAACGGCGGCAGGGTGATCACCAGGTCGCCAAGCCGGTAGTAGAGATCTTCTCTGAAATTTCCTTTGCGCACTTCATCCAGAAGGTCTCTGTTGCTGGCCGCGATGATGCGGATGTCCACATCCACCGGTTTCGTTCCCCCAACGGGAAAAAACCGCTTCTGCTCCACGGCGTGCAGGATTTTGGCCTGGATGGCGGGCGGGGCACAATCCACATCGTCAAGAAAAACCGTCCCTCCGTCGGCCTCCTCGAACAGTCCCTTCTTTGTTGCCGTCGCATCGGTGAAGGAACCCTTGATATGGCCGAACAACTGGCTCTCCACCAGAGATTCGGGCAACGCGCTCATGGTGACCGGAATAAAGGGCCGGTGTCTACGGGGACTCAGCCCATGGATAACCGCCGCCAGATGGGACTTGCCCACACCGGTTTCACCCTGGATGATCATGGCATAGTCCGTGGCGGCGATACGCCTAGCCTTGCGGATGACATCCTGCATTGCCGGGCTGTCTCCGAGAAGCAACTCCAGCGAAGCATGTTCACCGTGCCGCGCCCTTTCCAGCTCTATCCCTTGCAAAATGGGGGCGGCGATTCGTGTGATGGCTTCGACAAGCTGCCGGCAATCGAGCGGTTTGCGGACATAGGCGCTGACCCCCAGCTCAATTGCCTTGAGCAGATACGCGGTCTCGGTGAAGGCGGTACTCAGGATGATGGGGGTTTCCGGCGCAACCTCGCGGATGCGCATCGCCATCTCCAGGCCATCCATGACCGGCATCTTTATGTCGCTCACGACGATATCCGGGCGTTCGCGGAAAAAAGCCTCCAACCCCTCGTTTCCGTTGGCCGCGGTGAAAACCTGCTCAAAACGCATCTTGAGCACGATATGGATCCGTTCGCGGAGCTTCGGTTCATCCTCCACATAGAGGATCTTCAGCGGCAGCTTAGTGTCCATGGGCATGTTCACCTCCGAACCCGTTCCTGGCCAGTTCCACCCTGAAAACCGTGCCGCCCGGGTCGCTCGTGTAGCTCAGGCGCCCCC
>JAATGX010000306.1 GCA_015688915.1 Desulfuromonadales bacterium | reverse complement strand
GCGTCTCCCCCGTACCTTCCTCTGCTATAACCCTGGCGGCGATTTTCCGCCGGAGGGGCCGTTGCCTCTTCTGGCAAACAGATTTGTGACGTTCGGCACGACGAGCAATTTCAGCAAGATCAACGCGTCGCTGCTGGATATCTGGTGCGAAATCCTCGCCAGGGTTCCCGCCTCCCGACTGGTGCTGCGTTACCGGGGGCAAGAGCGGGATCGCCTGAACAGAGATCTGTCCGAACACCTGGAGAGCAAGGGCATTGAGCCGGGGCGGTTGCTGCTGCTGGGGCATGCCCGGTCGGTGGTGGAACAGATGCGGGCCTACTACATGATCGATGTAGCCCTGGATACCTTTCCCTACAACGGCACCACCACAACCTGCGAGGCTCTGTACATGGGGGTGCCGGTGATCAGCCTCGCGGGACGTTCCCACGTGGCGCGGGTGGGGGCCAGCTTGCTGGAAACCGTGGGAGTGCCGGAGTTTATAGCTGAATCTGCCGGAGAATATGCGGAAAAGGCGGTCGAACTGGCGGGGGATCTGAAACGGCTTCTGGCGTTGCGTAAAGAGTTACGGAGGATGGTCATGAACAGCCCCCTGACGGATAACGTCACCTTTACCGCCCATCTGGAGCAGGCCTACCGTGGAATGTGGCAGCGTTGGTGCCGGGATCATGGTGACCATCCGGCCGGCGCGGAGCGGCTGCCGTGACGACGTTCCACCAGACCGGCGGGGACCGGGGCGAGCTTCAGTCCATTATTTCGTTCCTTCTCGGCGAGGCGGCGCCATGCCTGGCCGAGGGGCGCCATGGCCATGCCCTGCTGCTGTTGACCAAGGCCTATTTCGCCGATCCCGCATCGCCCCGAACCTTCCTGCCGCTGGCCGGCCTCTGCCAGCTCATGCGCCGATGGGACGACCTGGAACGCTTCTGCCGCATGCGTCTGGTCCATTGTCCCGCCGATGCCGAGGCGTGGTACCATCTGGCCGGCGCCGACCTTTCCCGGCGGCATGTTTTGGCGGGGATCACCTTTTTGAAGGAAACGGTGGTGCGCGATCCACACCACGTCAGCGCCTGGATCGACCTGGGATGCGCCTGGAAGAAACTGCGTGAAATCAACCGGGCCATGGAATGCTTCCAGCGGGCCGTCGACCTGGACCCGGCATCGGTTATCGCCCATGACAACCTCGTGTTCACCATGCTGTTCAGTGATCACTATTCCCCTGACAAGGTGTTCGAGGCGCATCTGGCCTGGGCCGCGCGTCACGGCTCCCCGGCGGCGCCCCCCCCGCTTACGCCGCCGGCCGCCGAACGGCTGCGCATAGGTTACCTGTCCGCCGATTTCCGTGAGCATTCGGTGGCGTCGTTCATCGAGCCGGTACTGGCCTCCCACGACCGGTCGCGGTTCGAGCTTTTTTGCTACCACAGTCACCCGGAGCGGGACGACGTCACTGCACGCATTCGTTCCCAGGCTGACCACTGGAGGGATATTTCCGGGATGGGGGATGACGAGGCCGCCGGCCTGATCCGTGCCGACGGCATCCATATCCTGGTGGAGCTTTCCGGCCATACCGCCTGGAACCGGCTCCCCCTGATGGCCCGGCGTCCCGCCCCGGTGCAGGTAACCTGGCTCGGCTATCCCTATTCCACCGGCCTGGGGGCCATCGATTACCGCATCACCGATGCCGTGGCCGATCCGCCCGGCATGAGCGAACAGTGGCATAGCGAGCGTCTGGTCCGCCTGCCGGGCACGTTTCTCTGCTTTCAACCGCCGGATGCCCCGGAACCGCCCGGATTACCCCCCTGCCGCACAAACGGCCATGTCACCCTGGCCTCCTTCAATAATCTCGCCAAGGTGAGTCCGACAATGTTGCGGCGTTGGCGGGATATCCTGGCCCGGATTCCGGATTCCCGTCTCCTGCTCAAGGCGGAGGTGTTCGGTGATCCGGAAGCTTCCCGCTGGGTTGTCCAGCGGCTGGAGCTTCCCGCCGAGCGGCTCGTGCTCCTGGGGAAGACCCCTGACCGCACGGCGCACCTGGCATTGTACGGCCAGGTGGACATCGCCTTGGATACCTTCCCCTACAATGGCACCACCACAACCTGTGAGGCATTATACATGGGGGTTCCCGTGGTGTCGCTGGCGGGGCGTACCCATGCCGCGCGGGTGGGGGCCAGCCTGTTGGGGACGGTGGGACTCGCAGACCTGGTGGCGGGAACAGAGGCGAGGTATGTGGAGACCGTCGTGAATTTGGCATCGGACCTGACGCGGCTTTCCCGGCTGAGGCTCGATCTGCGCGGCATGATGACGGCATCGCCCCTGATGGACCGGCAGGGGTTTACCGCTAGCCTGGAGGCGGAGTATCGGCTGATGTGGCACCGCTTCCGGGACGGCTCGCAAGCGCCCGGCCGATAGCGTGGAATCTCCTGGCCGCCTCCCGCCAGGAGAGGCGGGCCATGTCCGTCACGGCCCGCAGCCCTTTGAGGCGCAGCTCGCGGCGGTGGTGGTAGGCGTATTCGAGCGCTTCGATCATTTCGTCGACATCGGGTTCGAACCAGACCCCCTCGGCGTAGTGCTGGTAGTGGCGCGGCGTGCAGCGGGTGAGGGGTATGGCGTTGTCCTCCGAGATCACGTCGGCATGGCCGGTCATATCCGAGGCGATCACTGTCCTGGCGCAGGCCATGTACTCGCACATCACCATGTTGTTGCCCCCCTCGCACCGGTTGGGGAAAAGTCCGACGTCGGAATCCAGGTAGACCTGGCGCATCAGGCTGTTGTCCATGGGCGGGTAGAGTAGGACCCGTTCAGGGGGTATGCCGTTGTCTGCCAGGGTTTCGGCCAGGAGGTTCTGGCACGGCTCCTCGCGTTGCCGATAGGTGATATGGGGGGAGAGTTCCATGGTGGCCATGGAGAACGGCCACTGGTTGTGCCAGGCGCAGGAGAGGATCACGTCGTCGTGATGCTGCATGAAGGCCTTCATGGCGGCGATCACCAGGTCCTGGCCCTTGCGCAGTTCGAACTTGCCGCCGGAAAAGACGACGAACTCGTCGTGATGGGCCGGTTTGGGGCCGGGGTAGAACAGGTCCGGATCCACCCCTTGCAGGATGGTGGTGCAGTTGCGCACGCCACCGATGCGCAACTGGTATTCGCACCAGCGGGACCCGGCCACGATCATGTCCCAGCGCCGCCCGGCCGCCCGGGCGTGCGCAAGCACTGAAATGGAGTCCTCGAAAAAACAGTAGCCGATATTGATCCGGTCCCACTGGTCCGGCTCGAAGGGCTGGAGGTCGTTTCCCCGCATGCAATGCAGGGTGACTCCCTCGACGGGGGGAAGGGCGGCGATCTCCCGGCTGAGATATTCGCCGGCTATCCCCCAGCCATGGGCCCGTCCGCGGGGCATGGAAACATTCATCGTTCTAATTCCTCTTCACCGGTAAGCACAACCGGACGATTCTTGTTGTCATCATACTCTTTCAGGATGTCGTCTTCCTTGATCCGATGGTAGTGAGCCCCGAGCCGACGGTCGATATTGACTGCGGACAGTCTCTGCTTGCGGTTGAGTATTCTCCGCTTTATGGTCTCATTTACATCCACGAGCCGCCAGTGTGCCCCCTGGAGCATTTCAGGTCGTTCGACAGCTATATCCAGCGCCATCTGGGCATGGAGGTGGCGGGTCAGCCACTCCAATTTCATACCATCATGAACGATATAATGATTACCGATGCCCCAGAAAAGGTCGATGCCGCCTTTAACGACGATCGGCTTGATATAGCCGATATTTATGGGGTTTTCCATGTCCGGGTCCCCATGCCGCCGTTGCAGGTGAACAGGGATGTCGGGATCCAGGGGCTGATCGGTCTCATGCTTATAGATTTGCCAGAGACTGACAAAATAGACATCTTTCACGGTCTCTGCAAGGTGGGTGCTGACCGGCTTTACGATTTCGTTCGTAAATATGAATTCATCCGAATCGACAACGATGACATAATCAGCTTCCGTCAAGGTTCGATATTTTGCACTGATCACGGCAGATTTGATAATATCGTCCAACATGTCGGGAAATGAAAACCGCTCTATGGCAACATTCGGATACTGCTTGGCGATGGCTTCAGTCGAGTCATTCGTATCAGCGTCGAGAAGTATATGGATCCTGTGAACCCACGAATAATGATTGAGAAAGAAGGGCGCCAGAAATTCCTCATTATACCACATGGTTATCAACTCTACTCGCATATGCTGTCGTCGCTTTCCAGCCCATCGTTAGTGCTGCCGACCGGACTATCGGCCAAGAATCCCTGACGGCACGGTGACCCGTTTTCCAGAGACGGGCTCAACGGCTCCGTCACCGTGCAAGCAGCCTTTCCAGGTTGACACAACTGATACTGTTTTCCGGTTCCCGTTCCAGGGCCAGAGCGTAGAGCCAGGCAGCGATGGGGAAGTAGCCCAGCATCCGTGTGGCGATGGCCATGGCCTGGAGAAGGTCGCCGGAGGCCGGGTTGACTTCTCCTTGGACCTCGTTTTTGATGATGTCTCTGAGATTTATGGCGAGGGAGCGCTGCAGCGCCTCCCGATAGTCGGCCTGTTCCGGGACCAGGTAGGATGCCCGTTGCAGGTAGCGCCAGGCGTTGCCGTTGTCCCCCGCCTGTTCATAGAGCAATCCGATCCGGTAATTGAGAGACGGGGCGTCCCCGATCAATTCGGCGTTATCGCCGCACCCCGACCCCGAAATGATCTGCCGCATGGCTTCCCGGATATCCTCGTGCCCAGGCGCGACGGCGTCCCCTCTGCCTGTGGGGACAAGCAGGTAGCGATAACATTCCCGCACCTCGTAAAATTCCATCAGGGGGAGTATGCCCTTGCCCGAATAAGTCTCGGGAGAGGTCCAAACAAGCCCTAATGGTTCGGGCAAATTGATAAAACGGCAGTACCGGGTTGCGCGGATGAAAAAATCGTAATCGCCCGCCGAGCCGTAACCGATGTCAAACAGGCCGGCCGTATCGTGCAATGCCCTTTGCCAGACAGGCTGGGAACCTGTGATGCAGCTTTCCAGTAGTGCGTTGATGCTGAAACCAGGACGCCGGGTGGCTTGCACGGAGCTGTTGGCTTGAAAGGTTTCGTTTTCCGTGCCGGTGATAAGGGCGTCGGCATAGGCCACCCCGGCCCCGCGTCCCTGCTCCAGCATCCCGGTGAGCCGCTCCAGGGTATCGGACCGCAGCCGGTCATCGGTGTTGGCGTTGGTCAGATAGGTGCCCCGCGCCGTTTGCACCCCCCGGTTCCAAGCCTGGTAGATCGACTCCCGCCGTTCGGTGCGCAGGTAGCGTATATTGGTATGGCGGCGTTGGAATGATGCCACGATCTCCCCCTCGCTCTCGGGGGACGCGCTGTCAATGACCAGGATCTCAAGCCTGTCGGCGATGCTTTGGCCAAGGAGGTCAGCCAGGCGCCCCTCCATGAAGCGCTCGGCCTTGTGGGTGGAGATGATGGCCGTGATCAGGTAATCCTTGGGCAGATACCTCCCGTCCCGGACAAAGCACGGGTTGCTATCCATGTATTCCCTGCCGTCCCGGAGCGCCTTCTCTATCCGTTCCCGTTCAAGGCGCAGGAAAGCGCGGCACAGATGTTCGCTTCGTTCCAGTTCGCCTTCACGCAGGGCGTCCCAGGCGGAGATAGCCAGGGTCTGTTTCAGTGATTGCCGGGGCATGTTCAGGGATGGCCCTGTTCCAGTTCGGCCATGAGTTCCCTGATGAATCCGTCGACATCAAGGGACTTGTCGAGCCGGAGGGCCTGCTTGATGTAGGGGAGCGCCTCGATGGAACGCCCCAGGTGCCCCAGAACGAAACCAGCCAGGCACTGAAGATCCGTGCGACAAGGGGCTGCCGCAGCCAACTGCTGCACGGCCTCTTCCACCTGTTCTTTCCTTCCTGCCCTCAAAAGCTCCAGCGCCAGCTTGCGTCCGTAGTCTCCGATGTAGCTTTCAAGCAGCAGGTCCACCCTCTCACGTCGCCACTTTGCAAGGAACAGGAGCCTGTTTCGCCGCAGGATCTCCTGGGGAGACTCGCTCCGCCCCATGAAGACGATCTCCCTCCGGGCGGCAATGGAGCCGCTCCAGTGATGGGTATAGGCGGTGGTCGGAACTACGTAGCTTTTGAGTCCGGCCTGTTTTATCTGCAGTCCCAGATCCCATTCCTCGAAATAGCAGGGTGTGTAGGCGTTCTCGAAGCGAAGTCCGCCGGGACCGAAATGTTCACGCTTGACGGCAAAGAGAAAGCCGGAGACGGCATCCACCTCAATGGGAATATCGAAGTCACCTTTGCCGAAGTAGAGGAAATCCTTGCCGAGACGAAAGTTGACGAATGATCCCTGGGGACCGACGCAGGCGGCGTTATCCAGCATGGAGAGTCCGCGCGCCATAGCTTCCACCGCCTGCGGTTCCAGATGCAGGTCGGCATTGAGGATAAAAACCTGGGGAGTGGCTGCCATCTCCATCCCCACGTTCCAGGCCCTGGCCACGCCGATGTTTTCCGTCATCACGGCGGAGCGGGTGATGCGGGGATGTCCCTTGAGCTCGGCAGCGACCGTTTCGTCGTTGAAAACGACCAGTACGTCGCCCGGGATGTTTTCCAGGTCCCGCAGCAGGGTGGCAATGTTGAACTCGCTGGCAGGGGAATAGTCCAACACGGGAATGACAAAGCTCCGTTCATTGCCGCTTATATGAATTCGCGGGGTGGCGTAGTCATTGAAAGGGGCGTCCAGTCCTTTCGTTGAATGCGCCCGCAGTTCTTCCGCCGAGCATGTTGTGGATTTTTCTCCCCGAATCACCGCCAGCATATCCGCGACCCGGTGATGGTAGGTATGGGCATTCAGAACTACCTGCCGTCCCCGCGCGGCAATCTGCTCCCGCAGGTCGTCATTTTCGAGATAGAACCGGGCCATGTCGGGAAGTTCCTCGTCGCAGCGATAGAGGGCAAGGTCCTCGCCGTCCCGGAAAAGTTCCGCCTGTCCGCTTCCCGGCGTCATGTCGGTGAGCAGGAGCGAGCCGGTGCACAGCGCCTCGAAGACTCTCATGTTCAGGTCCCGCTTGACCGCACAGTTGAAAATCACTTTCGAAGCAGAAAAGGTATGTGCCATCTCGGTCCAGTAACTGCGCTCCCGGTGGAAAGGGACGGCGGCGGCCTCAAGGCTGTCGAGCAGCACTGTCCGGCGAGGGTTGAAGAGGGTGCTTCCCACGAAAGCGACATCATGGACTTTGGGAACCAGTTGTTTTCCATGTACTTCCGGATCGCATCCCAACGGAAGCCAATGAGCATTCATCCCCATGGAGCGGAATTGTTCCACGTACTCCCGTTGTGCGACAAACACAAAATCGAATTTTTTGCCCCATTCCAGATGCCACGCCAGATTTGAGAGGTGGGAGTCGATGAAGTAACAAGCACGTGGGCATGCGAGCGTTTCAAGATGCTCGGGAAAGTGTCCCATGACCGACTCCACCCAAAGGTACAAATCCGGACGGTTAGAAGCAGAGGATGTCTCAACGAGCCTTTTCATGTCGGGAGTGAAGTCGGTAGGTATTTCCTGATCCCGCAGCGGAAGATTCATATTTTTAATCTGCCATTCCTCAAGCCGCTCTTCTGGAAATCGGGGGCCAACAGTAGTGACTCGGCAGATATGTCTCAAGGCGCGTTCAATATACACCGCAGTGGTGACGGGATAAGCGACATAAGCGAGCCATACATGGAGTGGTGACGGTGCGGGCATTGGTAACGTCTCCTCAAATTGGTCGGAATGTAAACTTGTTACACGAGTATCCGGTTGGATGGCAGGCTCAGGATATAATGGTCCGGCAACCCCAGTACATTTTTGTTATAGATATATTCATCATAAACAGTTTTAAACTGAATGAAATTGTTAATGTGTTTAGCAGTGTTACGGCCAATTCCGACAAAATACAAGCAGTCCGCATCTCTTATGAACGTATGGCATGAAAACCAATGGTCCATTTTGAAGGCGGCAATGAAATCATCAGATACCAGATTTTTGTAGTAATCACTGGTTGAAGCGACATGTGGCGCGGAATCGGGACTAAAAAGCGATGTCCCGTGTTGCTCCCGCCCCCAGCTGGCACAGGAAAAAATAATCATTCCATTCCGTTTCATAAGCCGCAGCATGTTTAAAAAAATGAGATCCCAGTTCTCGGTGTGCTCAAAAACCTCTGTGGATATGACCACGTCATATTGACCGGCTTTTTCGGGAAAATCTTCCCCTTTGCAGAGGATATCCACTTGGGGGCCCGGCCCTATGTCGATTCCGGTGTATTCGCAGGCTTCGAAAAAACGTCGCACCGATCCATTAATATCCAGGGAACCAATCTCAAGAACAGTGGTCCCAATGAAAAAATCAGGAAGAAATTGTTTTACGTTGTTGAAGAAGATCATTTGCCCGACATGTGCCATATATGCTCTCCTACTCCGTTCAAGTTTGTCAAATCTGGCTTCAACAAGCGACGCAGAAAAATCCCCAAAACTCATCGGGTGGTCCTTCAAGGGTCTTCAGGAAGTAGCTAATGGTCTCCATAACCTGGAAGCTACTGCGTTCCAGCAAGGCCCTCCACATCTCCTGCCCCAGCACGCTGTAATGGTTCGGATTCCGTTCATGCCCGATGGTGTTGATTGCCGGCACCTCGAGGTACAGAAACCCACTGGGCCGCAGTACCCGGCGGAATTCCGTCAGGGTGTAGTAGGGCATGATGCTGTGCTCCGCGACATGGCGCGCCCAAACCACGTCAAAGGATGCGTCGGCAAACTCCAGAAAGGATTGGTCCATCTTCAGGACGTCGAACCCTTGTGCCCGGCAAGCGGCCACATCGACATCGTTGAGGGTGACACCGGTGGCGATACATCCCCGTTGCCGGAAAGGCGCCAGAGCGACCCCCTGGCCGCACCCCACGTCAAGGACGCGAGCGCAGGGTGGTAGCGCATAGGCGGTAAAGAGGTGCTCAAGAGCCTGCTTGGTAATACGGTCATGCAGGGGGAAGGGGGCCTCGGCGTATGCCTCTCCTTCCAGCGTGTCCAGAAATTTCAGAAAGCGGCTCAGTGAGCTGAGGGGATAGTTCATGATTTCTCCAATATTCTCAATCGCATATCATGTTTTGCGACATTGTCGCAAGCTCTGTGATCAAAGTGAGGTTCGGTGCGGGTGCCACGGGGAGCCCTCATGCGATGCACGGGAACGCTATTCTCCACACCCGAGCACATTCTTGCCATACCGCGTCCGGGGGGCCTCCAGGGCATAGGAGCGGTGCTCCCCATGCCGCAGGTAGCGTTGAAAACCGGGAGGGATCTGCATGAAGGAACATCCGGCCTCGTACAAGATGAAACTCGCAAGGCGTTCGCATATTTCAGCCACATTTTTCAGGTTGTTATGGATATGCGGAATACCGTCATGTTCAAGCCAGTGATCGACCGCACGGCGCGTGAACAGCCCGGCGACCCCCTGGGCGAACACGGGTGCCGGATCATCCATATAGCGGCCATAGCCGAGAATGCGGGACACTATCTCGAAATGTTCGACAAGTTTGTCGTGTGAACAGTCGAGCAGATTGCCGAAGATGTCAACGTCGGGATGGTTCGCGGCAAGGGTGGAGAGCTTGTCAAACCACAGTTCATCGTCGAACCAGTGGTCATCGTGCAGCAGGATGAACGAGTCGTATCGCTCGACGGGTATCTGTTTGAGAAGGGTATCGAACGCGGCAAGGTCGAAGCCGAGATTGCGCCGCTGAACGAGATAGTCCGGTTTCAGACCGGCCATATAGCCGCTGAAGGCGTCGATTACGCCGTTGCATGCAACAGCAAGATGAAACCGGTGCCGCTGGGCCTTGAAGGCGTGATTGAAACAATAGCGCAACAGGTTGCGCCAGGTACGCTCCGAGGTGACGACGCAGACCACGGTGGTGTGATGTGTCATGGCCGGATTGTCTTCTGGCATGGCTTTCCTTCCGGAGAAGCTAATGGTGATGAATGGGCGGCGAGTTCGCGCTGGACTCTCTCGATAACGGGCCACCATTCCCTCCGGTCATCCTGACGGAACAGGCGCATGGAAGGATACCAGGGGCTGTCTTCCCGATCCCGCATCCAGCGCCACTCGGGAGGGTGATAGAGCAAGGTCCAGACAGATTTCCCCAAGGCCCCCGCCAGGTGCGCGGTTGCCGTATCGACCGATACGACCAGATCCAGGTTGGCGATGAAGGCGGCCGTATCGCCGAAGTCGTGAATATGTGACGTCAGGTCGATGATGGGGGCGACGCTTGCCCGGGCATCTTCGGGAGCAAGGGCATCAGGACCGATTTGCAGCGTAAAAAAGGTAATGCCCGTTACTTTCAGCAAGGCGCTGAACTCCTGGAAAGGAATGGAACGATTTTTATCGGCATCCAGCGCCCGGTTGCCCGCCCAGACGATCCCGACTTTCAAGCCTTTATATGGCCCAACACGTTCCCGCCACCGTGCGATCTCATCCGCATCGGGCATGATGTATACCGGCGCAACGGGAATATTCTCCAGCGTTGTCCCGAAGATCCACGGGAGGCTCAACAATGGCACGTACCAATCGAGATGAGGGATCGGCTCGTGCGGGATAATGGTGCCGTCGACGCCGGCTGCCCGGTCCATGAGAGGGCGGATCTGAAGGTTATTGGGGCACAGCACGTACACCGTAGCCTCTTGTTCCTTAAGCAGGCCGGCATATCGGATAAACTGTATGTTGTCTCCAAATCCCTGTTCGGTAACCACAAGGATCGTTTTTCCCATCAAAGGCTCACCATGCCAACGGGGTATCAGATTCAGCTCCGGATTGAGGTTCAATCGGGGAATGCGGTGTTCGTACTCCCGCCAGCCCATTTCGAACATTCCGAGCGACAGAAGCAGAATGGCATAATTCAGCCCGGCTTCGTGATATTCCGGCTTCAGGCGGAGTGCTTCGCGATAATGCAACAGTGCCGTTTGCGGGCTTTCTGACTGACTGAAGGCCGCCATGGTGAAATGCCATAGCGGATCTGTTGCGCCGAGTGCGGCAAACCTTTTGAGCAGGTTTATGCTTTCTGCGGCATATCCTGCCGGGGCAAGGGTGCTCGCCAGTGTGCAAACAGTAGAAATGGAGCCGGGATCGAGTTCCAGTGCTTTGCGAAGATGCGAAATAGCCTCCTGATGCACTCCCAGCCTGTTACAGGCTTTTCCAAGCAGAAGATGGGCCGAAGCAGAAGACGGGCTGATGCGGACGGCTTCGCGCAACTGGATGGCGGCCAGATCAAAATCATTCAGACACCCGTATGTCACACCCAGCAGGTGACGGGTTTCGAACAAATCCGGATCGTGAAAGACAGCTTTTTCGAGGAGGGATGCCGCGCCCCGATAATCACCATTATTAAAGAGGTTGGTGGCGGCGATCGAAAACTCCAGAGCAAGTTCCGTACGGGTAGTCGTCCATTGTACCTGGAATCTCCCCTGTTGAGATGAAGGTGATGAGCCCTTATCCATGGATTTGAGAAATCCCTTCCCTGTGCAAAGAAGTTGGCTGCGATGCATAGGCGGCGAGTTCGTGCTGGACTCTCTCGATAACAGGCCGCCATTCCCTCCGATCATCCTGGCGGAACAGGCGCATGGAAGGATACCAGGGGCTGTCTTCCCGATCCCGCATCCAGCGCCAGTCGGGCGCGAAAGGAAGTAACAGCCAGGTTGGCTTCCCCAACACCCCGGCCACGTGTGCCGTGACGGTATCTATGGTGATCACCAGGTCCAGGGCCGCGATACAGGCTGCCGTGTTGGCAAACCCCCGGAGGCGGTCGAGATGATCGCGGTGAACAGGCAACGGCGGCAGTCGAGACTCATCTTCGTCAAACTGAAGAGAGAACCAGCAGATGCCCGGGATCGTGAAAAGCGGGGCAAGGAACTGCTCCGGTATGGAACGCCGCGGGTCCGGCGTCGGCCTTCCCCGCCAGACAAGCCCGATCTTCAGGCCGTCTTCGTCCTTGAACCGTTGTCGCCACTGGGCCAACTTGTTCGCATCCGGCGTGCAATACAGAGCGGGCGGGATAGTTTCCACAGTGGTATCGCAGGCGAGCGCCAAGCTCATCATCGGGATCTGGAAATCCGCTGCCGGCCGGGACTCGCCCCGGATGATCGCGGCCTGCAGGCCGGGCACGTTCCGTACCAATTCGCGCAGGGATTCGTCCTGCACCTCCGCAATGACCCGGATGCCCCGCTCTGCCAGGACCGGAACATAGCGGAGAAACTGGATGGTGTCGCCATACCCCTGCTCGGCGTGGATCAACACCGTTTTTCTGCCGATCTCCTCACCGTGCCAGCGGGGGAGGTCGGTATGGCGTTGGGAAATGGCATCCCGCTTGCGGAATCGTGCCTCGATATTTTTGAACCCTTCCCGGTAGTCTCCCAGCAGCAGTTGCAGAAGGCCCAGGTTCCAGCGGGCAGTGGCGTAGTCGGGACGCAAGGTCAGGGCGCGGCGGAAGCAGGTGTAGGCTTCGGCCACCTCTCCCATCGCCTGATGCAGCAGCCCCAGGTTCTGGAGGGCCTCGGGATAGGCGGGGTCGATCGCGACGGCTCGCTTCAGGGCGTCCCGTCCCTCTGCCGTCCGGCCATCGGCGTGAAGGTAGATGCCCAGATTGAGCCAAGTGGCCGGAGAGGGGTGGGGAACCGCGGCCGCCTCTTTGAGCAGCTCGATGGCTTCGTGTGGGTGGCCGAATTGCCCCAAGGCATGGGCCTGCTGGAACAGGGCCTCCTCCTTCAGCGCAAGGGCAAGGTCGGCCACAACACCATGCCAATCGCCGGGGGTGGATTGGCGGAACAGGCGCAGGGAAGGGTACCAGGGACTTTCACTCTGGGTGAGGGGATGCCAGCGCCAGTCGGGAGAGAAGAGCAGTGCCACCCAGCAGGGGTGCCCCAACGCTCCGGCCAGGTGGGCCATGGCGGTGTCGACGGTAATGACCAGGTCCAGGTTGGCGATCAATGCGGCGGTATCGGCAAAATCGGTGATATGACGGGAGAGGTCATGAATGACTCCGTTCCCGGGCACCTCGGTCGGAAGGCCGCCCGGTTGCAGGGTGACGAAGGAGCATCCGGGTATCGCCAGCAGCGGCGTCAATTGCTCAAGAGAAAGGGAGCGGCGATACCCGCTCTTTTTCATGTTGCGGCCCTGCCAGGCGAGGCCGACCTTCACCCCTTCCAGCCCTTCCAGCCGTCGGCGCCACTCCTCCACCAGATGCCGTGGAGCGGCAAGGTAGGGGATCTGTTGTGCCGCACCCGGCAAAGCCGGCTCGCCCAGCAGATGGGGCAGGCTCATCAAGAGTGTCTGGTAGTCGGTGGCCGGCAGGTGCTCCCCATGGGGGATGATCCGCTCCACGCCGGGGCAGGAAGAGAACAGCCGCTCAAGTTCCTGTGGGGCGGAGAGGACGACGCGCCCTCCCAGTCCGGCCAGCAGCGGGAGATAGCGGGCGAATTGCACCATGTCGCCAAAGCCCTGTTCCGTATGGATGAGGATGGAGATGCCATCCAGGCGGTCGCCGGGCTTGAGCATGGGCAACTCGGGTATGGGGGGGAACGGGTCGGTGATGTAGCGTCGGCGCCACTCGAACTCCCGCCATCCCTCGCGCAGACCGCCTGTGGCCAGGTGGGTTATGGCCAGGTTGACATGGGCATCGGCATCTTCCGGGTCCAGCTCAATGGCCCGTTGCAGATACCCTTTGGCCTCTTCGTGGCGGTTGAGGAAGATCAGGCAGCCTCCGGCGCGAAGATGGGCAACGGGATGGAGGGGGTCGTGGGCCAGGGCCAGGAGGTACCAGTGGTGGGCCTCCTCCCACGCCTCTTCCTCCCGGTGGAGGTCGCCCCGTTCCAGGCAGGCGTCGGCCTCCGGGTTCTCCTCGCGGCGCAGCACGCCCTCCAACTCTCCCACCAACCGGTTGACGACCGGTTCCCATCCGTCGTCGCCGGGCTCCTGTCGCAGCAGACCCATTGTGGGATACCAGGGGGAGTCGCTCCGTTGCGTCAGCCAGCGCCAATCGGCGGCCAGGGGCAACAGCACCCTGACCGGCTTGCCCAGGGCCCCGGCCAGATGGGCCACCGAGGTGTCAATGGTGACGACCAGGTCCAACCGTTCTATCAGGGCCGCCGTATCGGCAAAATCCCAGATGTTCGGGGTGAGGTCATGCAAGACCAGCCCGGCCGGCGGCGTGGCCGCTTCCTCCGCCTGGTCCCCCACCTGCAGGCTGTACCAGGTGATCCCGGACAGACCAGCCAGAGGCGCAAAATCGGCGAGACGGCAACTGCGCCGGCGGTTGCGCAGGGTCTGGCGCCCGCCCCAGACCAATCCCACCCGGAAGCTCTCCCCTTTGGGAATCAGGTCTGCCCATCGTTGGCGGTGTTCGGAGGATGTGGACAGATAGGGAACGCGGGAGGGAATAATGTTCTCCAGGGCCGTTCCCAGCAAATGGGGTAGCGAGAGCAGCGCTGCCTGGCAGTCCACCCCAGGCAACAGTTCCCCGCGGACGATGACCTTTCCGACCCCGGCAACGGATTCAAGAAGGGGGCGTATCGCGGGAGTCTGGCACTCCACGACAACGTCTCCGCCCTGTTCCGCCACCAGCGAGGCGAAACGGATGAATTGGATGGTGTCCCCGAACCCCTGCTCTGCCCAGAGGAGAATGGTTCGGCCAGCAAGAGGGGTGCCGTCCCATCGGGGGATATGGCGATGGCGCTCCTCGATGGGGCTGTTTTTGCGCCACCGCCATTCGTACTCCCGCCAACCGTCCCGGTAGCTGCCGCAGGCCAGCAGACAGCAGGCCAGGTTCCAGTGGCCGTCGGCATAATCCGGCGCCAGTTCGATGAGCCGTTGCAGATATCCGATTCCCTCTCCGGGCCGCCCCAGGGAGAGGCAGACCGCCCCCAGGTTGTTGAGGGCGTGGAGGTGGCCCGGATCGTGCTCCAGCGCCTGCCGATAGCACTCTTCCGCCTCTTGGTCGCGTTCCGCGCTCTGATAGACGATCCCGAGGGAGTTCCATGTCCGGGCGGCACGGGGATTCTCCTGTAGCGCGGCCTGGAATGCCTCGATGGCCTCGGCGAAGCATTCCTCGGCATGAAACAGTTCCCCCAGGGTGTGGAGCGCATCAGGGAAACGGGGCCGCAACTCCAGGGCCAGGCTGATCCGGCGGTGCGCCTCCTGCCGCTCTCCCCGCTCCTGGTGGATGATGGCCAGGTTATGATGCGCTTCCGGGATCTGGGGATCCAACTCCAGGGCGCGTTCATAGGCCTGCTGCGCCTGGTCTGGACGGTCCAGGCTCTTGAGGGTGTTGCCCATGTTGTAATGGAGGACAGCGATGTCCCCGTCACGGGCAACAGCCGCCAGGTAGCAGGCCAGGGCATCCTCGTGGCGCCCCCGGTTGTCCAGGTCCGCCCCCAGGTTGGTGAGGGCCGCGGCGGCATGGGGGAGACGCTCGGCCAACCCCTGGGCCACCCTCGACAGCGTCGGCTCCCACGCCCCCACGCCGGGCTGCCGGAACAAACGCATGGAAGGATACCAGGGCGAATCGTCGCGTTCCAGCAGCCAGCGCCAGTCGGGTACAAAGGGGAGCAGCAGCCAGGTCGGTTTCCCAAGGGTGGCGGCCAGATGGGCCACGGCGGTGTCGATGGTCACCACCAGGTCCAGGTTGGCGATCAGGGCGGCGGTGTGGTGGAAGTCATGGAACTCAGGGCCGAGGTCGAGCAACCGGGGATCCGCCAGGCGGAACGGGTCGGGGGTCTCCTTGTGCAGGCTGACAAAGGTGATGTCCGGAATGTCCAGGAGCGTGGCGATCAGGGGGGCGGGACAGCTCCTTTTGCGGTTGACCGGCAGATCGAGCCGTCCTGCCCACGCCAGCCCCACCCGGAGGGTGCCGCGGCCCGGCAGGAGATGCGCCATCCGGTCCACCAACCCGTCGTCGGGCTTCAGGAGCGGCGGTGGGATGGTGTCGAGGGTGGTCCGCATAAGCCCGGGGAGGCTCATGATGGGCACCTGGGCATCCAGGTGCGGCAGGGGTGCGCCGCGCAGGATGCACCCCTCCAGTCCGGGAAGCCGCTCCAGCAGGGGGGCGAGAGGGGGTGTAGTTTCCAGCCAGACCCGGAGGCCGGCCCGTGCGAGCAGAGGCAGGTAGCGGCTCATCTGCAGAGCGTCGCCATAGCCCTGCTCGGTATGGACGAGAAGCCGCAGCCCGGGATGGAGCACCCCGTCCCAGCGGGGGATGGCGGCATGGCGAAGGGGTACGGGCTGTTGCGTGGCAAAGCGGAGGTCGTAGTCTTCCCATCCCGCCGTCAGTTCCCCTTTCAGGAGGCGGAGGCAGGCCAGGTTGAAGCGCGGATCGGACAGTTCCGGGTGCCGGCGGGCCAGGTCGGCGCAGCCGGCGAGCGCTTCCCCGATCCTGCCCTGTTCTTGCAGGCAAAAGGCCAGGTTCAGCGCAGCTTCGACGAATTCCGGTTCTGCGGCCAGGGCCTGGCGGAAGCATGTCTCCGCTTCGTCGTACTGTTCTTGCTCCTTGAGGATGTTTCCCAGGTTGTAGGCGGTGCGGGAGAGGTGGGGGAACGCTGCCAGGATCGCACGGTAGAGCGTGGCGGCCTGTAGAACTTCTCCGGCGGAATGGTGTCTTTCAGCCTGATTCAGGGTTTGTTGCAGATGCTGGGAGGTGCTGTCAGGGGTAAATTTCAAGAACTGGCTCCCGATGCCGATATGATAAGTACAGAGCGGATGAAAAATATACCATTTCCGACTGAAATATGGCAATATTTTGGAACAGAGCACTTGATTTTGAAGGGAGGAGGTAGGCAGTATGGGACTCTGGACAACCGATACATCAAATACTTCCGGTCCGTTCGATGCGCTTGCGCTTCAGGAGGGCATTCGCAACAACGTCGCCAATAGCGCGCTCGCCGCCGGCACGACCCTATATTCGCAGAAGAAGTACACCCAGGCGGCCCAGGCATTCAAGCAGGCGGCGGCCTTGAATCCGGCCTTGGCTCAGGCCTATACTTACCTTGGGTATAGCTATACGCAAATGGGGAAGAAGCAGGACGCGATTAACGCCTTGAAACTCTCTCTCAAGGTGGATAAAACGCAAGACCAGGTCTATAGCGACCTCGCCAATCTGTACGTTGATATGAAAAAGCCCACGGATGCCGAAAACACCCTGAAAAGCGCCGTACAACAAAACAACCAGAACACACCCGCGTATTATACGTTGGGGCTGCTGCTGGCTCAGCGGAAAGACTACACGGATGCGGAAACGCAATTCCGCAAAGTGATCAAGCTGGAGCCCAAGGATGGGAACGGCTACTATGCCTTGGGAATGGCGTTGAATGGACAGGGGCGATCCAACGAGGCCATAACCGAACTTAAGAAAGCAGTATCCCTGAAAAAGGATTTCGTGCCCGCGCTTACCGAGCTGGGCAAGGCTTATGCCGCAAAGGGCGATACCTACAATGCCCAGGACCAACTCAATAAACTTCAAAAGATCAGCACCTCTGACGCCCAACTAGCCGCGGAAGACCTCAAGAACACGATGTTCAAGCCGGGTATATCTTACATCAACCCATCCGGCAGTTCCTTGCCGACGGTGTTTCCCACCATGCCGCTCCTGGCTTTGGACGCATCAACATTGGCGACCCCAGGTGCGACCAAAGAGTTCACGATCAAGATTGTCTTCAACACCGCAATGGATACTTCATCGATTACGAACATCGCCAATTGGTCCATTACAAAGGCATCGGGTGGCACGGCCGGGATCTACAACAATGGTCTCTACAGTCCAAAAAGCGTTGCTGTCCCTGCTATCCCCAAATCAGTCACCTACGATCCGGTCAGCAATGAAGCCCGATTGGTTTTCACGCTGAGGCAATCAGATACCATAGACCCGGACACGGGCTTACCAAATGGAACTATTGACCCTTCCCACCTTGTCTTCAAGTTCCTGGGCAAGGACCAGAGTGGTAGATCCATGGATGAGAGTGCCGATCAGATTGACGGCGCCAGTGGAAACGCGTTCTGAATCTAACAGTAAAAGGAGCTTGCTTTTCTCGGGGAACGCGCTAATATGCTTTGTAAATTTGTATATCGTGTAAGGAGCTATTGACAATATGCAAGCAAACGCCATGACAGCCTACAACAACATGCAAAAAGACAATCTGTCCGGCAGGGAACTGGAGGCTTCGGTCCTTACCCGCGCCGGTCTTATGCTCAAGCAGGTGCAGGAAAACTGGAATGCCCCCGATCGCGATCAGAAGCTGGGAGATGCGATCAAGTTCAATCAGAAGGTATGGAGTTTTTTCCAGGCCGAATTGACCGATCCCGAAAACCCCCTCCCCAAGAACATCAGGGAAGATATCCTCAACATCAGTATCTTTATTGACAAGCGTCTTTTCGAGGTTCTTGCGTCACCTGAGCGGGAAAAGCTTTCCATAATCATCGACATCAATTTCAACATTGCCAGCGGGCTCCGTACCAAGCCGGAATAACAACCATCTAGCCAACGTCCAGGACATACCCCTTTTTTTCCAGATACTCGATGACCTGACGGATATGCTCGTAGCCACGAGTTTCCAGTTCCAGCGACACCTCGGTCTTGCCCAGGGCAAGGGATTTCGAGCGTCTGTCATGATTGATCAGGAATATGTTGGCCTTTACGGCCGCGATGTCGGCCGTGAGTGCGGCCAACGAGCCCGGAAGGTCGTCGAGTTCGATCTTCAGCTTCAGGTAGCGCCCCGCCGCCAAAAGACCCCGTTCAACAACCATGGCAATGGTTTTTACGTCAATATTGCCGCCGGACAGCAGGCAGACGGTCTTGCCGCTCAATCCCTCGATCCTTTTGTGCAATACCGCGGCTAACGGTACGGCCCCGGCCCCTTCAACCAACAGCTTTGTCCGTTCCAGAAGCGATACAATGGCTTGGGCGATCTCTTCCTCCTCGACGGGCACAATCTCATCCACATAGTCGCGAATCACCGGCACGGTCCTGCTGCCGGGGAGCTTTACCGCTATGCCGTCGGCGAGCGTTACGCTGACAGGTGATTCGCACGGTTTGCCGGTCCGGAACGAGAGCGACATGGACGTGGCGGCCATCGACTCGACACCGATGATGCGCACATGGGGGGCAAGCTCCCTGACCGCGGCCGCCATGCCGGCGATCAGCCCGCCACCGCCAACCGGAACGATGAGATTCCTAAGATCCGGTTCCTTTTCCAGGATCTCCAAGGCAATCGTCCCCTGGCCCGCCATGACGAGTTCGTCGTCAAACGGGTGCACGAACAGCGCCCCGGTGGAACGTTGCGCTTCCCAGGCCGCTTGGCATGCTTCATCGAAGTTTCTGCCGGTCAGCACGATCTCGGCCCCGTAGTCGCGGGTGGATTGCACCTTCTGCGGCGGCGTGATCTCCGGCATGAAGATGGTGGCCTTTACCCCCAGCAGGTCCGCAGAAAAGGCCACTCCCTGGGCATGATTTCCCGCCGATGCCGTTATGACCCCATTTTTGAGGGCATCACGGGACTGGGCGGTCATGAAGTTGAGGGCGCCTCTGATCTTGAAAGATCCGGTCCGCTGGAGGTTCTCGCACTTGAAGTAGAGCGGCATCCCCAGCGTTTCCGAATAATAGTGGGAATACATCAGTTCGGTGTAGCGGACGCGCTTTTTCAAGCGGTCATGGGCTTCCAGTATGAGATCGTAAAGGGACATGGCTGCTCCGGGGTAAGATTGGGCGATAGTACCAGATGGAGCGGGCGGGGTCAAACGCGAAGGAGCCGTTTGAGGCTTGGCAAGGCGGCGCTAACCTGATACATTTACAGAAATTCCAACGTGCAGGAGGCTTCATGGACCCGGTTCATCATCAATTGATCATTCTCGGCGCCGGTCCGGCCGGCTATACCGCCGCCATTTATGCGGCCCGGGCGAACCTTCACCCCGCTCTCATTACCGGGCTGCAGCCGGGAGGCCAGCTCACCACCACCACTGAAGTGGACAACTGGCCTGGCGAGCACGAGGGAGTCCAGGGGCCGGACCTGATGGAGCGCATGCGAGTGCATGCCGAACGGTTCAACACCCGGATGGTCTACGACCACATCAAGCGGGCCGATCTGACGCGGCGGCCCTTTCTGCTTGAAGGGGATGCCAGCGGTTATACCTGCGACGCCCTGATCATCGCCACCGGCGCTTCGGCCAAGTACCTCGGCCTTCCCTCGGAAAAGGCGTTCATGGGCAAGGGGGTTTCGGCCTGCGCCACCTGCGACGGTTTCTTTTACCGGGACAAGGATGTGGCCGTCATCGGCGGCGGCGATACGGCCGTGGAAGAGGCGCTCTACCTTGCCAACATCGCCCGCCATGTGACGGTCATCCACCGCCGTGACCAGTTCCGCGCCGAGAAGATCATGGCGGACCGGCTTATTGCGAAGACCAAGGGGGGGAATGTCACCATCGAGTGGCACCATAGTCTGGACGAGGTGTTGGGGGACAGCAGCGGCGTGACCGGCATCCGCATCTGCCACGCCAGCGGTTCCACCAAGGAGTTACCCGTGCACGGGGTCTTCATCGCCATCGGCCATTCGCCCAACACCGCCATATTCGAGGGGCAGTTGGAGATGGACAACGGCGGCTATATCCGGACCCGTGGCGGCAGCGAGGGCAATGTGACGGCAACCAGCATCGCGGGGGTCTTTGCAGCCGGTGACGTGCAGGACTATATGTATCGCCAGGCCATTACCTCGGCCGGTACGGGCTGCATGGCCGCTCTGGATGCCGACCGTTATCTTGATCTGCTCAAGAAGTAGGGGGATGGGACATGTCCGCCGGACCGGATGACCTGGAGACGCTTCTGGGTGATGTGCGTAAAACCATCAGCGACAACGAACGGTTTTTGCGGACCCTTTTCGAAGAGGCCGTGGATGCGGGCGTTGAATCGGACGATGCCGGGGAGGATGCGGAAGAGGAGGAGTACGAGGAGTTGTAGGTCTTTTTGTACATAAAGATTGTGGAAAGAAAAAGGCCCCCGGTAGTTCTCCGGGGGCCTTTTTGATTGCCTAGTGTTGAGCCTCCTTGGGCGGCTGTTGCCCTTCGCCGGGGACGTCGTGCCCACCGGCCGCATGGCACTCACTACAATTGGTCTTATGGAGTTCGTCGCCGATATCAACCGGATGGACAAAGTTCTTGGGTGTCGTCCCGACGGGGACGTTCTCCTGCACCTGGCGCAGAACCGTGTGGCAGATGTTGCAGTCCTTGGAAATTACCCTGCCCTCCGCGGTCTTGTGTTTGCCGTCATGGCAGCGGAAGCATCCCGGGCCATAGAAGTGGCCGATATGGTTGGGATAGGTGCTCCACTTCACCTTCATGGCCGGGAAGAAGTTACGTTCATAGATATCTTTCACCTGCTCAACAGCCTGGTTGATGGCCGCAACCTTTGTCTGGGCAACCTTGGGGTAGTTTTGGGCGTAGTAGGCCGGCAACTCCTTGGCGATGGTGGCAAACCCCTCTTCCTTGGTCTTGTAGGTGCGGTTGAGGAGTTCCACGCTCACCTTTTTCAGGTAGGGGAGCGATTGGTCGATATGGCCGGAGACGAAATTCAGGTCCATCTCCTCGCCCGGCGAGTGATAGATGTGAGCCGGACGATTGTGGCAGTCGGTGCAATCCATCAGTCGTTTGGTTGCCTTGGCAATCTCATCCTTGGTGAGGGTTTCTTCGGTGCTCATGTACTCGGTCAGTTTGCCGTCCTTCCCCTTTACGGCAATGTAG
Organism: Desulfuromonadales bacterium; assembly: GCA_015688915.1. Classification (GTDB taxonomy): domain Bacteria; phylum Desulfobacterota; class Desulfuromonadia; order Geobacterales; family Pseudopelobacteraceae; genus JACPFJ01. The sequence goes on along the minus strand of JAATGX010000306.1, from coordinate 2,658 downwards.
GGGATATCAAAACGTTTCTTGTCTTTTGCGATGTAATAGACATCCTGGCTGATATGCCAGTGAATTCCGTTGTGCGTAGCCGATTTCGGGCTGCCGCCGATATGGATCAGCAGGTCGATCTGGCGCGGGGTATTTTCCTCGTTCGGCGCATAGTGGTAGAAGACCTTCTCGCGCCCCTGATAGAATTTTTCCGGCCAGTGACAGTGCTCACAGGTCTGCCGGGCAGGCCGCAGGTTCTCGATGGGTGTCTCGATGGTTTCCGGGTAGGTGTGAAACGCTATCGCGTAGAGTTGTCTCATGCCGGAGATCTTGGCCTTGACGTACCAGGCGGCGCCGGGGCCGACATGGCATTCGACGCATTTGACCTTGGCATGAGGAGAGTTCTGCCAGGCGGTGTGCTCGGGCGTCATGACCGGGTGGCAGAGTTCACCGCAGAAGGCGGTTGATTCGGTGAATTCATAACCCTGGATGGAGGCGATGGCGACAATGGTGACAAAAACCACCGAGGCCATGATGAAGAAGATGAAAAGGCGTCGCCTATGCGGGTCGTTCAGATCGAGACGGGGGAAAGGGGGAATTTCGACAGACGGATCCTGGTGACGGCGTTGGTTGCGCACCCGCCAGGCACCGATGGGAACCAGCAGCAGACCGAGGATGAGCATCCCCGGGAACATGAAATAGGTCAGCAGGCCCAGGTAGGGGTGTTCGATGCCGCTGATCATCTCAAAGGCGCTGAAAGCGATGATAAGACCGGTGGCCGTCAGTGCCATGACAAAGCCGATCAGGCTGACGAGGTTCCAAGCATACCCTGCTGTTTTACGTATATTGGCCATAACTGACTACTCCTTCTTCATGGTTAGTAAAATTAATCTGTGTATGGTGTATACAAAACCTAAGCTAAAGGGACAACTTACAATGCCATGGCATAGTTTGTCAAAACTTTTTATCGTTTGGCCGGGCTTTCTGCGATGTCTCGGCAGAATAGTCACTAAAAGGGAAAAGTTATGTTGACAATGCGAGGTCTTTGAAATAAATTAAACATTGTTCTAAAAAATAAAAATTCAATGACCGCGATGCACGACCATAAGCGGTACTATGCAGGGTTGAGAATAACGCTCAATGGAGGTGTGAGACTTGAAAAACCATGTTCTTCGGCCATTATTCGTTGTCATTGCCATTGTCGTTGGTATCTTGTTGATTAGAACGGCGTTAGTTCCAGTTGATTTTGGTGTCTATGAACGTGGCTACATGTACGGTTGGCACCGCAAGTCCAACGAGGAGGATTGGAAGACGGTCCGCGTGAAGTACAAGACCGCCAAGGTATGTTGGGAGTGCCATGATGACAAGTATAGGGAGATCAAGGACTCGGCCCACGGTTCAATCAGTTGCGAGAACTGCCATGGGCCGGCGTACGATCATCCCAAGGATCCGTTGGGTCTGAGCATCGACCGCAGCCGGGACTTGTGCATCCGGTGCCACTCCTATCTGCCCTACAAGACCAGCGACCGCGGGAGTATTCCGGGGATCAACCCGGAAACCCATTATCCGCAGGCCCAATGCATACTCTGCCACATCCCCCACAATCCTAAGCCGATGAACCAGAAGCGGGAGGTGAAATCATGATGAATCGCCGTGAATTCTGTAAAAAGGCCATGATCGCGGTCGGCGGCCTCGCCCTGCCCTTGGCTGCATTCGAGGTGTTCGATCCGGGGACGCTGCGGGCCGAGAAGGACGCCAGGGGTAAGACGCGCTGGGCCTTTCTGGTGGATACCCAGAAGTGCGTGGGGTGCGGTTTCTGTGTCAAGGCCTGCAAGATCGAGAATGAGGTGCCCTATGATGCCAATGTGACCCGGACTTGGGTGGAGCGCTACGTGATCACCAGGGACGGCAAGACCTACATTGACTCGCCCAAGGGGGGGCGCGACGGCTTCACGACAACGAAGATCGATCAAAATCTGCATGGAATGCATGACATCAAGTCCGAGGATATCACCAAGGCGTTTTTCGTTCCCAAGCTGTGCAACCAGTGCGACAATCCCCCCTGCGTACAGGTCTGCCCGGTGGGCGCCACCTACCAGACCGAGGACGGGGTGGTGCTGGTTGACCGTACATGGTGCATCGGCTGCGGTTATTGCATCATGGGATGTCCCTACAGCGTCCGTTTTTTTCACCCGATCTATCACGTGGCCGAGAAATGCAATTTTTGTTACCACCGCATATCCAAGGGGATGAAGACGGCTTGCGTGGATGCCTGCCCGTTCGGCGCCCGCCGGATCGGCAACTTGAGAGATCCTGACGACCCGGTGACGAAAATTATCATGACGGAGCGGGTGAACGTGCTCAAGGAGGAATACGGCACCAAACCGCAGGTCTTCTACCTGGGATTCTCAAAGGAGGTGAAATAGCATGGGCCACGGTGAACTCTGGACCTTAAAGGAATTCTTCGTCTATCCGAACGAATATATTTATTGGTCGATCCAGATCGTCATGTATCCATTCATGACCGGCCTGGTGGCGGGAGCCTTCGTACTTTCCTCTCTCTATCACGTGTTTGGCGTCAAGCAGTTGAAAGATATCGCCCGTTTTTCCCTGGTATTTTCCCTGGCCCTGCTGCCCGTTGCCATGATGCCGCTGATGCTGCATCTGCAACAGCCTCTC
>JAATGX010000121.1 GCA_015688915.1 Desulfuromonadales bacterium | reverse complement strand
GCCATCCCGCGGCACTGCTGGAGGAAATCGGTGCCGGTCATGCCCGGCATGCGCTGGTCCGACACGATCAGGGCCACGCTGTCGAGTTCTTTCAGCACGTCCAGCCCCTGCTCCGCCGAGGCCGCGGTGTGTACCTCGAACTCTTCATCCATGAGCAGCCGCTGCAACGTCTTGCGGATGCTTTCCTCATCATCGACCAGAAGTACGCGTATGGTGCCGGCAGGGTCACTCATGGCGGGTAATTCCTCCTGTTATCGGGATAAACGGCACCCCAGCGGGGCCGGGTACAGTGACATTCACGGCAGTTTCTCGATCATGGCGATAATCACGCCGGGCTGTTCGAAACAGCGCATGGAGCCCATACGCACGTCGTAGTCGATTCCATTGCGGCTCCAGGCAAGTCGTGAGACCATCCCCGGTTCCAGGGCATCGATCGCCTCGTTGAATTCATCGGGGAACGTAGTGCGCCGGTCGCTTCCCAAAAGCCCCCCCTCAACCATGGTGAACAGTTCCACGGCGCTCCGGTTACCCTGCACGACCATGCCGACGCTGTCGATTCCCACCACCGCCACCGGCAGCGAGTCCAGCATGTACTGGGAGAAGGTCAGGGCCTGGTTGCGCAGCTCCAGTTCCGCTGTCCGCTTCTCCACCATCTTCTCCAGATGCTCGTTGGAGCGGGACAATTCGGCCATGAGCTCATGGTTTCGTTTCAGCAGGGTATACCGTTCCAGGCCATTGGCGATGGTGACCCGCAATTCGTCGTCATTCCAGGGTTTGGGTATGAACTTGTAGATGTGGCCGTCGTTGATGGCGGCCACGATGGCCCCGGCATCGGCATAGCCCGACAGGACGATGCGCACGGTTTCGGGCCAGCGCTGGTAGACCGCCTTGAGGAACTCCACCCCGTCCATGACCGGCATGCGGTAGTCGGAAATGACGATCTGGCACGGTCCATGATCCTCCAGGATTCGCAGCCCTTCTTCGCCGGAGGTGGCGGTCAGGATCTCATAGTCGTCGTCGAGGAAAATCCGCTCCAGGGAGCGCAGGACGTTCTTTTCATCATCCACACAGAGGATTCGGCTTTTTTCCAAAGATTCCATGGCAGTGACGCTCCTCGACGGCAGAAGTGGCGGGCTGCTTCACCGGCCCGTGCGGAGACCCGGGCGGATGTCATCCCTCAGGCCCGTTGGCCGGTATCCTGACCGTGAAGGTGGACCCGGTGTCGAGTTCGCTTTCCACCAGGATCTCGCCGTGGTGCCTCTTGACGATATCGTAGCTGATGGAAAGCCCCAGTCCGGTCCCTTTGCCGACCTGTTTGGTGGTGAAGAACGGCTCGAAGATGTGCTTCAGGTTCCCGGCGGGGATCCCGCAGCCGGTGTCGGAAACCGCCACGCAGACCACAGCGCCCTCCTGCCCGGTCCGCACCCTGATGTTTCCCTGTCCCGTGATGGCATGGGCGGCATTGACCAGCAGATTCATGAAGACCTGGTTGATCTGCTGGGGATAGCAGAGCACCGGGGGGAGATCGCCGTACTCTTTCGTGAGCGTGGCCACGTACTTGATCTCGTTCCAGACGATGTTGATCGTACTGTCGAGGCAGTCGTTGAGGTTGGCGCACTTTTGCTCGGCCTCGTCGACACGGGAGAAGCTTTTCAGGTCCTGGACGATCTTGCGCACCCGCTGAGCCCCGTCCTGGGACTCGGCGATCAACTGGGGCGAGTCTTCCAGGATATAATCGATCTTGAGCCGTGTGCGCTGTTCATCCACCCCGGCACGGTCGCGGTCGTTTGCACCGTGGGCGAGGGCCGCGGAGAGGAGGGTGATGAACTCCCTCAGCCGCTCGGAGTATTTGTGCAGCGTGGTCAGATTGCTGGAGATGAACCCCATGGGATTATTGATCTCGTGGGCCACGCCGGCCGCCAGTTGCCCGATGGAGGCCAGTTTCTCCTGCTGGAAGATCTTCAACTGGGTCGTCTGCAACTCGTCGTAGGCCTTCTGGAGCTTCTCGGTCATGGCACGCAGGTCGGTTGTGTCGTTGATCGAGATTACCCTGCCGGTGACGATACCGGAATCAGGGGCCGTGATGTCGTAGATGTTCAGGTTGTAGAGCCGCTGGGTTTTGTCATGGATCAGTTCGCTGATGGTGCCGTTGGAATCGGTAAAGCCGAACCCCGCCTCCATCAGGATTTCCTGCCAGTCGGCGTCCACGATCTCGTGGTAGGACTTGTGGGACAGTTCCCGCAGGAGCCGGTTGCAACGGCGGATCCTGCCGTCCGGGGAGACCATGATCACCAGGTCCCGCAGGCAATCGAGGGTATGCTCCCATTCCTGCTTGGCCGCCTTGACCCACTGGAACAGCACCTCCAGTTCGGCGTGCTTCCCCTCCAGTTCCCTTCTGCTGGCAGTCAGCTCCTCCTCCGCCCGTTTGCGGGAGGTGATATCCTCCTTGACCGCCAGGTAGTGAATGATGCGGCCGCTTCTGTCCGTCAACGGCGAGATGCACGTGTGTTCCCAGAACAGCTCCCCATCCTTCTTGCGGTTATGGAATTCCCCCCGCCATTCATTGCCGCTCAAAATGGTTCGCCACAGCTCGGCGTAAAACTCATCCGGCATGGTTCCGGACTTGAGGATGCGGGCATTCTGGCCCAGTGCCTCGTCGTAGCCGTAGCCGGTCAGTTGGCAGAACTTGGGATTGACGTATTCGATGATGCCGTCCGTATCGGTGATCACGATACTGGTCGGGCTCTGCTCCACGGCCAGGGATAGCAAGGCGCGGTTGCGGCCGATGTAACGTCCCAACATCGTTGTCTTGAGATTGAACGGCATGGTGATGTCCTTGCAAGGTGAATGTTCCGCGGGGCCCGGCCTTCAATCGAGCGATCTGAGCAGGGAGACCGTGAAGGTGCTCCCTTGTCCCACCTCGCTCTCCACCTTGATGAAGCTGTTGTGCCTGGCAATGATGTCATAACAGATGCTCAACCCCAGGCCGGTACCCTTGCCGGTTTCCTTGGTCGTGAAGAACGGCGTGAAGATCTTGTCCATGTGTTCGGGGCCGATGCCGCACCCGGTGTCGCGTACCTCCAGATATACCGAGGCGTCGTCGGCCCAGGTCCTGATGGTGATCGTGCCCGGCCCCTTATCGAAGGCATGGGCCGCATTGACCAGGAGGTTCATGATTACCTGGCTGAGCTGGGAAGGGTAGCATTTGATCGCGGGGATGTCGCCCAACTCCTTGTTCAGGGTCGCCACATACTTGATCTCGTTCCAGACGATGGTAAGGGTGCTCTCGATCAGGTCGTTCAGGTTGGCTTCCACCAGAATGTTTTCGTCTTTGCGTGAAAAACCCTTCAGGCTTGCGACGATCTTCTTTATCCGTTCCGCCCCTTCCAGCGACTCCGCAACGATGTCATGCATATCCTCGACAATATAGTCGATCTTCCGGGTCCGCCTGAACTGCTCCAGTTCCTCGATTACATCCGTGTTGCAGTGCGAAGCGATCAGGGTTGTCTGCCGATCCACGAACTCGGTCAGACGCCGGACATGCCTGTCCATGCTCACCAGGTTGCTGGAGACGAAGGAGAGCGGGTTGTTGATCTCATGGGCAACCCCCGCGGAAAGCAGTCCGATGGCGGCCATTTTCTCGGAGAGAACAAGCCGGCCGTGGATTTCCTGCAACTCCCTGGTCTTGTCGGCCACCGCCTTTTCAAGGTTCGCCTTGTGGTCCTTTTCCGACCGGCAGAGGTGGCGGTATTTGAGGGCCTTGCTCACCGAAGCCAGCAGGTAATCCGGGTCAAAGGGTTTGAGAATAAAGTCGTAAACCCCCATTTTCAGGGCATTGAGGGTCAGGTTCTTGTCGGAGTAGGCGGTCATGAGCATGACCGGTATGTCCGGATCCACCGCCCGGATGCGGCCGAGCAATTCACTCCAATCCATTCCCGGCATCTTCACATCGGTGAGGACAAGGTCGGCTCCCCGCTCCAGGAATACCGCCAGGGCGGCGTCGGCGTTTTCGAACCGGTCGGCGCAATGCCCGTGCTTCTCCAGCAGGGTCACGATAGTGGTGCGTACATGGAATTCGTCGTCCACGACCAGTATCCTCTGGTTACCCTGCATCTCGCCCGATGTTTCCTGCATGGAACCTCCCCTGTTTCTCAGCCGTCGGCTCGTTCGCCCCGGCCGTCCAGAACCTGCCTGATGTTTCTCAGCAACTCCATGGGTGAGACCGGTTTTTGCAGAAACGCCGCGCCCGGGGGCAGCAACGCTTTCTGCGCGATGAGGTCCGCGGGATAGCCGCTGAGGAACAGCACATGCATACCGGGCGCGATCTCCGTAATGGCTTCATACGCCTCATTGCCGTTCTTGCGCGGCATGATCATGTCCAGGATCACCAGCGAGATCGTGGCGGCGTTGCTCCGGAACATCTCCACGGCTTCCTCTCCGTCCGCCGCCTCCAGTACCCGGTGGCCGAACTGGCGCAGGACATGGCTGATGACCCTGCGTATCGCGGGATCATCCTCGGCGATCAGGAGTGTTTCCGTGCCGCCCGCCGCCGGAGCGTACTCCTTGTCGAACGTCCCGGCCGCGGCCTCGGCCGCGAGCGGCAGGTGGATGGTGAAGGTGGTGCCATGCCCCGGCTTGCTGGAAACCGTGACCATGCCGCCATGTTGCTTGATGATGCCGTACAGGATCGAGAGTCCCAGCCCGGTCCCCTTGCCCGTTTCCTTGGTGGTGAAGAACGGTTCGAAAATCCTGGCCGCGGTCGCGTCGTCCATGCCGGTGCCGGTAT
>JAATGX010000206.1 GCA_015688915.1 Desulfuromonadales bacterium | reverse complement strand
TGGCGGATATCAAGGTTTCGCGGGGTACCATCTCCCTTTCCCGCGAGGCGGACGGCAGCATCTCGCCCCTGTCGTTGCTGAAAAAACAACAAGGCCCGCCGGCATCACAACCGGCGCCATCGCCAGCCGGAACCGTTCAGAAATCCTCTGCACCATCAAAGGAGCGTCACCCCGCCAGCGAGCTTTCGTTCCGGATCAAAAAAATCCGGGTCGACAGGTTCAACGCCGCCTTCACCGACAAGACCCTGCCCGACAAGCCCCGTTTTACCCTGACCAATACCAGGTTGAACCTGACGAACCTGAACGGTCCGAAGTTCACCCCTTCACCGTTCCACTTCACCGCCATATTCAACAAGGCCACTCCGCTCAGGGCGGACGGTCGGATTACCGCAACCCCGTTCCATTACAAGGGAAGCGTCAAGGTTGGCCGCCTGCCGCTACGCGATTTCGAGGATTATTTTCCCTCCAATATCAACGTCTTTATAGCAAGAGGCACCGCTGACACCGCTATGAACGTGGACATCGCCCTCAAGGATGGCAAGCCGACCGGAACATTCAAGGGGAGCGCCGGCATCCGGTCGTTCCATGCCCTGGATACCCTGACCGAGGAGGACCTGCTCAAATGGGAGAGCCTGCAACTGGACGACATCCGGGGCAACCTGGAACCGTTCAGCCTGGCCTTGCGCCAGATCGCCCTCAACGGCGTCTATTCCCGTATCATTGTCCGAAAGGACGGTACGCTGAACCTGCAAAACCTGGTGGAAAAGCAGGGGCCGGGGACAGGCGAACAGGGTTCGGCCGGCACTGCCGAACCATCGAAAACTCCCGCGCCCCAACCACCAATCGCCACTCCCCAGTCCCGCAAGGCTGACATCAGCATTGGCGAGGTCACCATTCAGGGGGGCACCCTCTTCTTTACCGACAACCATCTGCCGCAGCATTTCGCCACCACCTTCTACAACCTGGGGGGCCGGGTCAGCGGCCTGTCGTCAGAGGACACAAAACTGGCCGACGTTGACCTGCGCGGCAATCTGGAAAACCATTCGCCGCTCCAGATCACCGGCCGGATCAATCCGCTACGGGACGACCTGTTCGTGGACCTGAAGGTTTCCTTCCGCGACATCGAGCTTTCGCCGGTCACCCCCTATTCCGGCAACTACCTGGGCTACACGGTGGAAAAGGGAAAATTGTTCCTGGACCTCACCTACCATATCGACAAGAAACAGCTTGATTCGGAAAACAAGATCTTCATCGACCAGTTCACCTTCGGCGAAAAGGTGGACAGCCCCAACGCCACCAGTCTGCCGGTCAAGCTGGGCCTGGCCCTGCTCAAGGACCGCAAGGGCGAGATCCACCTTGACGTTCCGGTCGCCGGCCGTACCGACGACCCAAAATTCAACATCTGGAAACTCGTCTTCCAGGTACTGAAGAACCTGATGGTCAAGGCGGTCACCTCGCCATTCTCGCTGCTTTCGTCCATGTTCGGGGGCGGCCACGACTTCAGCGCAATCCAGTTCTCTCCCGGCATGAGCACGCTCCCGCCCCAGGAGGAACAGAAGTTGACCGCCCTGGCCAAGGTGCTCCTGGACAGGCCGGCGCTCAAGGTCGAACTGAAGGGATATGTGGACCGGGACAAGGACACCGAGGCGTATCGCCGCGAACTGCTCAACCGCAAGCTGAAGAACGAGAAATTCCTGGCGGTTGTCAAGCAGGGGACTCCAGCGGGGGGAAAAGGGGCCGACTCCGTCCAGGTACTGCCTGATGAATACCCGAAATACCTGGCGGCGGTCTATAAAAAGGAAAAGTTCCCCAAACCGCGTAATATCCTGGGACTGGTCAAAAATTTGCCGCCCGACGAAATGCAGAAACTGATCATTGCCAACACCGTGGTCGGCGAGGCGGAGTTTCAGACCCTGGCGCGGGAGCGGGTCACGGCGGCTGTGAATTACCTGGTTAAAAAAGGCGGCGTACCGCCCGAGCGCATATTTCAGAAAAACGACGACCTGTTCAAGGCACCGGAGAAGGATTCCATCACCCGCAGCCGGGTCGAGCTGAATGCGATTGTGCAGTAGGTCCGCCAATCACGGTGCACTGTTATTTACCTGAGACACCGTGAGCGCTACGCACGTTCTTCTCCCGCGAATCGGGGCAGACACAACCGGATATGAAACCCGTGGGGCGTGTTTCTCGCATCAATGTCTCCGCGATGCAGCAAGATGGTTTTCCTGGTAATCGCCAGTCCCAGGCCGGTGCCGTCCCCCTGTGCCCCAGTCCCCCGGTAAAACGGGTCGAACAGCCGTTCCAGGTCCTTGTCAGAAAGCGGCGGCGAGGTATTCGTCACCTCCAGCACCACGTGGTCAGCCTCGGAATGGAGCGTTATCCGCACATTTCCTCCATCCGGGGTGTAATGGGCCGCGTTTTCCAGAACATTCTTAAGGGCCGACCGCAGCCACACCTCGTCACCCGCCACGGAGAGGAGGGGGTCCAGCGCGGTGTCGACCGTTACCCCCTTTGAGCTGAACAGGGGGCGCATGGCCTTGAGGAGTCCCTCCACGAGAATAGCCGGCCAGACTTCCGAAGTAGGGGGCAGAGGTTCATGCAGGTCCAGCTTGGAATACTCCAGGACGCGGCCGATCATCCGGTCCGCCTCGTCGATGTCCTCCCACATCCCTTCCAGCAATTCTTCGGCGTCAGCCGTGTCGCCCCGTGCCATGGCCCCCTGCAGGCATTCCCCCGCAACCCTGATCCGGGCAAGGGGGCTGCGCATCCCATGGGACACATTCGCCGTCAGCTCCTTACCCGCCTGAACCATGCGTTCCACCGTATCCGCCATACTGTTGAACGCCATGCCGAGACTGCTGATCTCGTCATTTCCCCGGATTTCGGCCCGGGCGGAAAGGTCGCCACCGGCAATACGCAGGGCCGAGTCTTGGAGACGCTTCAACTGCTTTGTAATATGCCGGGAGATGGGAATGGCGATGAGCGCCACGCCAATGCAGATCACAATCAGGCCGCCCCCAAATTGCTCGTAGGGAAACTGCCAGGATTCCCGCTCCGTGAGCACATGCAGGGTTATGGCTTTTTCCCGGTACGCACCCAGAGTCACGGAGACCGTGGAATAGGAGAGCCGGTTTGGACCGCCTTTCACATTGATGAGGGCATTCCCGTAGGGAGCCGACTGGTCGAAGTTCACCCCAGGGGGCTTGACACTACCGGTAAAGGAAGCGGCGAGGGGGGCGCCGTCGGCCCTGGTAAGCCACACCTTGGCGTGCATGGTTTTTCCGAGGTGTTCTACCGCCTTGCGCATCGTTGCACTGGTATCCTCACTTTGCCCAGGGGGGGACGCAAGCGCGGTTTCAAGATAGTCCCTGGCAAGTATGATGGTGCGGCCGTTGGCGGCAATGACGGATGCCTGATGGCCGTCTTTGATGAGGAGGAAGACGAGGCCGAAAATCAGGATTTCCGTGGCGATAAGCGAGACGCACCAATGGAGGAGTATCTTGAAGTAGAGCCGCCGCATCATGGCCGCTCCTCCGGCAGCTTGCGCAGTTCGGCGTCATCATCAATTATGAAAATATCTTTTTGCCGGGAGGTTTCCACCAGAACAACTCCTTATTTATCTTGTAAGTAACTCATATCAGATTATTGCAAATACCAATCGTTTTTTAAGCTTTTTTTACATCCGTCACATACTTTTTTTACATTTCACCATTAGCCTGATTTCAACGGATGCAGCAAAAACAGACCACAAGGAGTCGAATGATGAGAAATGGAATGAGGGCAGTTGCGGCGGTTCTCGGAGTTGTTATTATGGGCGGAGCAATGGCGGGGTGCAAGCATCATTGTTCCCACGGCGATGTTACCGGAAAGCTCAAGGAACATGTGGACGTTTCGCTGAAGAAGGTCGGCGCCACGGATGAGCAACGAAAGAAGATCAACGCGGACATGGAGTTGATCACCGCCGATGGCCAACAACTCTACAAGAGCAATCAAGGATTGACAACCAAGGTTGTCGGCACCCTGCTCCAGGATGTGCCGGACAGCCAATGGCTGCACAAGACCGTGGATGAGAAGGACCTGGAGTTCACCGGATTTGCCCATCGTGCCGTGGACCGCTTCGTAGCAATGGCCGCCGTGCTGAACCACGAACAACGCGTCGAGCTGCAAAAACGTTTTGAAGCGGCTCACGGAGCAACCAAGTAATTTTACACCACATTACTACCAACAAACAAAGGAAACCAACCATGGAAAAAAAAGAACTCAGCGCAGAATTGAGCCGCAACTTCCACCTCTTCTGGGATAACTACCCCTCCCCCGTCATGCTGGTCTACAAGGACCGCACCATCCTGGATCGGAACAAGGTCGCGGAAGCAGTGGGATGCGTTCCCGGCACACGCTGCATCGACAGCGGCAAACCGGAAGATCACCGGCAATGTCTGGCTAATCAGGCGCTGGAGGAGAGCGTGGGTAAACGACTTGTGGCCTACTCGGAACAACTGGGGATGGTCGTGGATGGTTACTGGGTCCCCCTGGCAGGGGAGCCGGATATCTATCTCCATTTCTTTGCCGATATTACCGCGTATGCCGCGGGACACATGTTCCCCGAGAAAAAAGAATGTGCGGAAAGCGCCGGTTGCAGTTCCTGCACCGGAGCCTGACCTACCGTTCAAAGGCGGCCGGGACCAGGCTCCCGGCCTCCTTCCAAAAGGAGGAAACCACCATGAAACTTTATGATATTTCCGTTCCCACGGCAGGCGGAGAACAACGATCACTGGCCGAGTATCAGGGGAAAGTTCTGCTCATCGTCAACACTGCCAGCAAGTGCGGCTTTACCCCCCAATATCAGGAATTAGAGGAATTGTATCAACGGTATGCCAGTCAGGGGCTGGTTGTTTTGGCTTTTCCCTGCAACCAGTTTTTCAACCAGGAAAGGGGAAGCAATGACGAAATCCAGTCGTTCTGCCAGGTGAATTACGGCGTCACCTTCCCGGTATTCGGCAAGATTGACGTCAAAGGGAACCAGGCCCATCCGTTGTTTCGCTACCTGACTGAGCATGCCCCAGGCTGGTTCGGTAACGGTATCAAGTGGAATTTCACCAAATTCCTTGTTGATGCCCAGGGAACGGTGCGCTATCGCTACGCCCCCACGACCAAGCCGCGCAAGATTACGCCGAGTATTGAACTGTTACTGCAAGAAGGACAGGCCAACACCGGTGTATAGCCCCGCTTCGCATGAAGAGCCGCTGAGGGGGCGGCGGCCTGCGGCCGCCCCATCTGTTTGCACGGGGTATTGCAGGACTGTCTCATCAGAAGTATCCGGAGGAAACAATTTGAGTATACAGGAATGACCGTGAGCCAGATATTCTTCACTATGACCCTTGTCTTGTACAGTTGCGCTACCCTGGCCTATCTCGTCTTTCTGGCCAGGACACGACCGCTGTCGGGAATCTGGGCCGGCCGGCTGATACAAGCCGGCTTTGTTGCCCATATCCTCGCCACCATCCACCGCTTCAACGCGCTGGGTCATCTGCCGATCACCAATCTGGGTGAATCCCTTTCTTTTTTCAGCTTGGCCCTGGTAGCCGCATTCATCTTTTTCGAACGCAATTACCAGGTTGCCATCCTGGGATCGTTCGCTTCCCCCCTGGCCCTGGTTATGCTGGCTGCCTCCACCTCCCTGCCCCAAGGGGCGGTGCAACTCCACCCGGTACTTAAGAGCGGCTGGTTCTGGATCCACACCCTGTTCGCCTTTGTCAGCTATGCCGCCTTTACCATTTCTGGCGGAGTTGCGGTCATGTACCTACTTCAACAGCGTTTTCTCAAGAAAAAATATTTCGGGTCGCTGTTCCAGAAACTCCCCTCCCTGGAAACCCTGGACGATATCAACTACCGCTGCCTGGCGGTCGGCTTTCCCCTTTTGACCGTGACCATCATCTCCGGTGCCATCTGGTTGGAGCAAGCCATAGGTAGCTACTGGAACTGGGACCCCAAACAGACATGGTCCCTGATTACCTGGTTCATCTATGCGGCGCTGCTGCATGGCCGCCTCACCATCGGCTGGCGCGGACGCATGGCGGCGTTACTCTCCATTGCGGGCTTCATCGTGCTCCTGGTGACCTTCATCGGCATGAAACACGGCATTACCTGGTAACAAAGACCTTCTCCACACGGATGCATATCTGCTGTAATTTTTTACCGACGATCCATCCGTTCTGGCCATCGGCATCCGGTTTATGCGCATTGAGGTCTTTGTTTTTCCGGCCCACGTGCTGCTCTACATCTGCATCCC